>JAEEJT010000159.1 GCA_016282055.1 Bacilli bacterium | reverse complement strand
TTAATACTGAAAAGAAACAATATTCGTCAGATATAGAAGAATACTTTGGTGAAGAAATCGATCTTTTAAATGATCAATTTAATGAAAACGAAAAACTTTATGAAGAAGTTCATAGAGGTATGGATAAAAATCTTGAACGTCTTGATAATAAAGCTATGTTTGGTTCAAGTTCTCCTTACAGAGATATTGCTGAACTTGGTAAAGTTTTGAATGATGTAAGAAGTAATCAAGTTCAAATAATTAAAGAACGTACTAATGTAAAGAAAACTGTCAAAGACCTTGAATTTAAACGTGAAAGTCTTAAGAAAGATGAGAAGAATAATTCTAATGCAGAAATGCTCATGAAAGATCTTATCTCTGAACTTACAAGACAAAAACCAGATATCGCAACTGCTACTATAGCAGAGAAAAACGATAAAAAAGGTTTAGAGCAACTGGCTAAACTTAATCCTGAAAGTTTAGGTTTAAATGAAAACGACTTTAAAATGATAGATACGTTTAAGAACACTGGAGGAGTTAGACAATAATGGAACTTCTGAAAAAAATACCGTATAATTTTCGTTATTACATTTTTACTACAAGAAAAAAGCAAATAATAATTGTATTCGCTCATAGCAATACAGATATAGACGATAATACACCAACAATTCTCGAAACATCATATATACCTATTTTAAAAAGCAGTTATGATATAGATGATTCTCAAACAATAAAAGTTTCATGTAAAGATGATGAATTAATGATAAATGATTTTAATAATGATATTCGTAAATACTGTGCTTCTAGACAAAATTTTCAAGAATTCCGAATATATTCAGGATCACCAGAGTACAAGATGATGTTTGAAGAATTAACTATTAGAGCATTGTTCAAATCTTGTAAAAGTGCTTATTTTGAAATTGGTAATAGTGTATTTAGAACTGGAAAAGAAGATTATGGTCAGTTGAAAAAACTTGATGTTAAATCAGGTACATGGTTTATTGATCAAGAATCTACATTTTATGTAGATGAGTTTCATGCAACTGATGTTATAATAGACTGTTATAATAGAAAAGATACACCTAGTATTTTGAATTTTGTAGTTAGAGATTCTTTTAAAGGAATCCGAATGATGATTTATTCTACAATTCAAATGGTTATTCTTAATTCTAGTAAAACACAAGAACAGTTCTTAAATGGTAAAATAAACTTTGCTTATGTAAAAGTATTTGGTGAAGAATTTGTAAATGATAATGAACAACCACGAATCGAATTTAGAGGTTTTGAAAAAGTAAGCCTTGGATGTATCGAAGTTTCTGAAGAAGTTAAATATGGCAATATTTTGTATGTTGATAATTTGACGAAATTTACTGTCATGCGCATAAAACGAAGGATTGCACAAATTGATAAAGGTTCATTTATTCAAATTGATAGGGTAGGATCTGTAAATATAACAGATATAAGATACGTATTTACAAATAATAGTACACTTGTTCCAGGTGCAGCTATTATTACATTCTTACACAATGATGACGATAAATTAGAACGAAGTCTTAATATCTACAATACAACTGTCCAAAATACTACTGGAAATTTATTAGTAATAGTTCGAGTAGTTAAAACAAATATTAAAAAGATCTACATTTCGAAATGTTTCTTAAGCAATGATATTCAAATGGTTGATAAGGATGAAGAATCTAAAGTTACTAAATTTAATTATAATGAATGTAATTTTTCATCAACCGGTGATTTTGTTCTTTCTAATATCATTAGTATATCTTTAAATAATATGCAGTTTGATGTACAGGGCGCTTTAAAGATAACATGTCCTTTTGTTACTATAAATGGTGGTACATATAACGTAAAGAAATTCTTAATTGATAATAAAGATGAAATTGTAAGTAAAGTTGTAATGAACAATGTTCTTATTGATAGCGAAGAAGTAAATATAAATAATACAAAAGCTATTAATGATGAAGATTTTATTTTTTATGATAACGATTGTACTATAAAAGCTGATAAGTACACTATCAATGGATATAAACCATCATTTAATAGAACTGTATTTAAATGTAAAATAATTAATTTGAATTCTTTAACAGTTGTAACTTTTAGTAATTGTAACTTCGATATTAGTTTAAAAGAAACATTAATTAATATATATGGTTCATTAGCTGGTGTTATGAATTTACTAAGTCATTCTAATGATGATAATGGTAATAAATTCAGAATTAATATTCAGGATAAAAATTTCTATAGAAACATCAATATGTTTGAACTCCATGGAACTATAGGATTACCAGAATTGAATTTAACAACTAATACTCCTATAAAAGTAGAATTACATAATATGGATCCAGAATATGTTTATTTTGCTTATACAGACAAAATAGAATCTCTACAAAAATCAAAGATTATTCATAAATTTAATGCTCTTTCACTTAATGAAAACATTAAAGTTATAAATAATTCAGAGAAACTTTGTAGTATCAGTAATTATATGAATGAAGAAAGAGATTTAGTTTTTGAAATCGAGAAAAAATAATAAGAATGGCTCATAATGAGCCATTCTTTTATATTATGCATTTATAGGTTCATATTCTTTATCATATCCTTCAATCTTATTACAAAGAGTAAGAACACCTGAAGCATATGCATTAAAGAATTTTCCTGGAGTCTGAGGAACAACATAAATGAAATCAGCATTCTTTATAGAATAAATTCCTTTATAAAGTTTATTAGATTCAGGAGTATCAGTAGTTATACTTATCATCATATTTGGTCTAAAGTGTTCAGTATTAATTCCTTCCAAACTAAAAGAAATAGGAACACCAATAGATCGTTCATGCATATAAGAACTCATATTGAAATTATTATTAAGCATATCATAATCGAGAATCTTTTTAGTTCCAACATCAACGCGACTAGGTCTAGGTTTATCAACTTCGGCTAATGGAGATAAGAATGTTCCTTTACCATCCTGACTAAACATAGAGTTGATTACAGAACCATAATTACTATAAACGAATTTATCACCATTAAGGATACCTTCTATAGATTCATAATCTTCTTTATAAAGTTTACTTCGTCGTTCATAATAAATCTTTTTATTTTTCTTATCTTCATTCACATATTCTTTAGCTTCTGGAACATCTGTTCTCTCATGAATTTTTATACTAATCACGTTTATTTCGTCTTTTTGTACCGAATGACCATTTTCACATTTATTCAATACATATAGAATTTCGTCATCAAAAAATAACTCCAATCCTTTTGAATAGATTCCATAATTAAATTGAATATTTTTTAAAGCATCTTTTAATTCACCTGCTTCTACAATAAGATCAGGATATTCAGCTGTATTATCTGGTGCATCAATGATACATTTCTTTACATACGGATTCTGCTCAATTACAAATACAGCAGCATCAATAGGACTACATGGAGAATCATCTGATCCTAATACATAATTATGAATCATTGTTTTCATCTTAAGATCATTCTTAAGAAGAAGATTAAATTTAATTTCATGTTGTGCTAAAGTTCCTGGTGAATCTGCTTTATATTTATCCCATGAAACTAATTCTGGAGAAACTTTTTTCTCAGTATTCATATAATTAGGAATATCTTCCTTATCATAATAAACGGCAAATTCTTGTTCTGATACAATATCAGATTGAGTATATTTATCTCTGAATGATCCAGATTTTCTATATTTCTTAATAAAGACTGTGATTTCTTTATCAAACAATCTTAAAATATTTACATATTTATCACTTATCTTACAAACTAATTCATAAGAAGGTATAAAATTATTAAAATAATCACAATGTTTTGAAAAACTAACCATTGAATATGGTTTAAATTTTATATTTCTACTTACTACATTGAACGTGATATCGAACACGTATTCATATACTACTCTACTCATAGTG
>JAEEJT010000158.1 GCA_016282055.1 Bacilli bacterium | reverse complement strand
ATCTTGTTGAAATAACATATGTATCAATATTATTATCTAAAAGCTTATTAACAAGATTTGCTTGAGTAGTATACATATTAGCATTATATGTACAAACCAAAACCTCATCATACTTCTTACTTTCATTAACTATATCTAAAATATCATCTTCTGTTATATTAACAGTAATCTTTCTTACACCAACGTTTAATTTTTTTTCATGAATTAAATAACCAATACTTCTACTACTTACTTCATCTTCAGCAATAGTAGTAGCAAATGGCTCAGTAGCAATAACTAAGATCTTTTTAGATAAATCTATGTTATTTCCCTTAACTAAAGTAAGTGAGTTATCAACAATTCTTTGACTAAACTCTTTATGTTCTTTAACCTCTACGTATTTTTTAACTTCATCATATGTTTTACCATAAAAGAATTCATTCATTAAATCAAAACTCTTATTTTTAGCATTTAAGATTCTTTCTACTTTTTTATTAACCTCGTCAAGACTTAATCTACCATCATTAATACTTTCATTAAAAAGTTCAAATGTTTCTATTTGTTTAGAAAGAGTTGCACTAACCATAACCATATCAAGTCCAGCATTAAGACCCATTAAACATCCTTTACTTGTTGTATAGTTATCATCAATTGCTTTCATTTCCATACAATCACTTGTGATAATTCCTTCATAACCAAGCTTATTTCTTAATAAATCAGTAATAACTCTTTTAGATAAAGTAGCTGGTAAGTTATCTTTTTCATAACTTGGAAATAATACATGAGCTGTCATAATAGCAAGTGTATCCTTTAAGCAATATTTAAAAGGAACTAATTCTACACTATCAAGACGAGCTTTATCATGACTTACTGTAGGTAAAGTCTTATGACTATCACAATTTGTATCACCATGACCAGGGAAATGTTTACATGTAGCTATTACTCCTGTTGATTGTAATCCTTTAACATAACTTAGGCCATATTCACTAACTTTAACTGGATCATCACTATAACTTCTAACACCAATTACAGGATTATCAGGATTATTATTAACATCAATACTAGGAGCAAGGTTAAAATTAATACCTAAACTTCTAAGTTCACTACCCATGATAACACCATCTTTATAAGCATCTTCCTTTGTGGCAGTAGCTAAAGTCATATTACCAGGACAGAAAGTAGCTCCATCCATAATTCTTGTAACCATTCCACCTTCTTGGTCGATACTTATAAAAGGCATAATACCAGTTTTTTCTATAATATATTCGTGAATTTCTTTATTCAATTTAAATAATTGTTCACAATTTTTTATATTACGAGTAAACAAAATAATATTACCTACTTTATAATCATCAATTAATTTTTTTAGACTATCATTAAATTCATATCCTTGAAATCCAACCCAAACTAATTGACCAATCTTTTCTTTTAAAGTCATTTCATTAATATTTTTCATATAAACTCCTAATATAATAAATACTTTTTACGAGTCTTAGTGAACTCTAAAGTATCTTTATCAATAATATCAAATAATTCATTAATATTATATTTATCTTCGAAAATATAATTACAACCTGTGTTATATTGTAACATACAAGGTTTACCTTCAACGTATGGAGCAATAATCTTAAAATTATCTGGATACATCTTTCTTATTTCATAAAGCATCATCCAACCAATCTTAACACTATTTTCCATTTTATTATCAAATACATGAACATATACTCCACCACATGTTTCATCTTTATACTTAGAAAATGTTGGAGTAAAAAACATTGGTCTAAAGAAAACATTGTTAAATCCATAACTATTTAATCTTTCGCTTAACTTATATGGATCAATAAAAGGCGCTCCAACTACTTCAAATGGAGTAGTTGTACCTCTTCCCTCACTAATATTAGTTCCTTCAAAAATACATGTTGCATTATATACATAACTTGTTTCATACTTAGGAAAGTTAGGACTTGGAACAACCCATAACTTATTAGTATCATTATAACTCATATTACGTTTATAATTAGACATCTTAATAATAGTTAAATCACAACCAATACCAAACTCTTCATTAAACATCTTACTAATTTCACCAATTGTCAAACCATGTCTTTGACAAATAGGATAATATCCAACAAAACTACGATAATTTATATCAAGTATATTTCCTTCAACAATATCACATCTAGCTGGATTAGGTCTATCAAAAACAACAAACTTCTTACCAAACTCTTTACATGCCATCATGCAATATGCCATTGTATAAATATATGTATAGAATCTACTACCAACATCTTGAATATCAATACAAATCAAATCAATGTCATCCATTAATTCTTTACTTGGTTTACGCATAGATCCATATAAACTATATACCATAACACCAGTCTTTTCATCAATATAAGAATCCATTTTAACACCAGCTTGAATATTACCTCTAACCCCATGTTCAGGACTATATAAAGCCTTTAAATTTGTCTTCTCATATAAAACGTCAATTGTTGAAACAAAATTACTATTAATACCAGTTGGATTAGTAATCAATCCAACTCTTTTATCTTTAAATACATCAAGATATAAATCAATGTTATCAATTCCTAATTTTACACTATTCATTTTTTTCTCTTTCCAAATCCTCTTCATATTTTTTTTGTTGAGCAATCTCAAAATTAATATTATTTAAAATCACTCTATACTTCTTAAAACTTAAATAGTAACAACCTAGTAATGGTAACGATAATCCTAATATGAACCATAATGGAATAAAAAAGTTACTAAAGAAACATAATACAATTGGTAATACTAAAAATACTAAATATAATATTGAAAAATGTAAATTTTTAAACATCATCCCAAAAGTAAATTTAAACAAATTCTTAGTTGTCATTCTAAAATAGCCAAGTGACATTGGTAAATTTAAAATAAATAAAACAATTAATACTAAAGCAATAACAAGCATATCAAATATAATCACAATATAAAAAACTTGTTCTTCTAGTTGATTTAATATTGAATAGTAATAATATGCCCCAAAAAAGAATAATGCACTAAGTGGTATAATAAATAACTCTAATTTATACAAACTCTTAAAGTTATCAAATAATCTATCAAAGAATAAAACAAAAGTACTACTAGAACCATCAGTTTTAAATATCTTAATCATAGAAAATATAGTAACATAACATGGAATAAAAGTAAAAAGAGCAAGACACATAGTTATAAGTACTAAAACACCCATTAATGTTCCTTTATTTTCTATAACACGTCCATAATTTACTCTAACCCCATTTGAATAAGCTAAAGTAAAATCCTGATATCCATCAACTAAAGTATTATCTTCATCAATAGTTAAATTTGATAAATCATATTCGAAACCATTAATAACAAGTTTATTATCATTAAAATAAATATTATCAATATTTTCAATGTTATCAACGTTATTAATTCTTAATATTATTTGTTTAAATAATTCATTATCTTTTTCAATTAAAACATAAATATATGTATCTTTAATATAATAATTAGAAACATTTCCTGATATAATACTACTATT
>JAEEJT010000157.1 GCA_016282055.1 Bacilli bacterium | reverse complement strand
TCAGCTTTTGGTTGAGCATAGATAGTGATTTCTTTACCATCTACAGTAATAGATCCAGGAACTTTAACTGTCTTTCCATCTTCTTCGAAAACAGGTTCTTTAGAAGAAACAGTGTGTAATCCTTCACCAATACGTCCTGCATATCCACCTTGAGCAGTATCATATTTTAATAAGTTTGCAAGCATACTAGGAGATGTTAAATCGTTGATAGCAACAATTTCATATCCTTTTGCACCAAACATTTGTCTAAAAGCTAAACGTCCAATACGTCCAAAACCATTTATAGCAACTTTAACATTAGCCATTTTACATTCCTCCTTTATGGTTTTTTACCTTTATTATTATATCACAATTAAATATAATATACAATACATTTAAATAACATTTATTTTTTTACTAAATTCAATTATCTATAATATAGAAAGATATAAAAAAGGCTTAGTCAATTGACTAAGCCTAGAACTAAAACTAAACATAATTAGTTTTCTTATAACTTCTGTTAATTTTAATTCCTTTTTGTTTCATTAAATCATTAATTAATTGTTCACATTTTCTAATAGATGTTTGACTTCTAACAATTAAACATAATGGAGTATCTTTATGAGCCTTAATATCACCAACATCTTTTCTAGGGAATTGATCTATTGGATAATCACTAGGATTTAAAGCAAGATAAATTCTAATAGATTTCTTTGTAATATTAAGTTTAGCAAGACATTCTTTACCTGTATAGAACTTGTCATAAGACTTACTTGGTTTACATTGAATAAACATATATTTCATAATATCATTTTTTAATAAATTATAAATATACTTTTGTTCAACACTCGCTTCTTTAGCTTTATCTACAAGTAATTTACTAGTTTTAACTTCAGCAGGAACTAAAGACTCTTCACTATTAACATTGTCATTAACAAGATTTTTGCTATCGTCATCTATATGAGTATTTTCTTTTTGATTATTTCCTCCAA
Source organism: Bacilli bacterium (assembly GCA_016282055.1). Taxonomy (GTDB): domain Bacteria; phylum Bacillota_I; class Bacilli_A; order ML615J-28; family CAG-698; genus CAG-698. The sequence goes on along the minus strand of JAEEJT010000157.1, from coordinate 5,007 downwards.
AATTACGAGTAGGATTAGGTCTATTTACTCTATTTTCACCAGTTTGAGTATTAGTAAATTGACTTCTTTCTTGATAGTCACTGTTTTGTCTAGCAAGATCTTTATTCTTGTTCTTAAGTTCTTCAATCTCATTCATTAAAGCATCCATCTTGCTCTTATTCTTAAGTTCATTTATCTCATTTATTAACATCATAATCTTATCATCATTTGATGTATTAGAATGATTTTGATTATTCATGTTAGTCATTTGTAAAAGAATAGCATTTAATAACGCATCATTACTTGATGAATTAACTGATTTTGAACTATTAAGTTTTTCAATTTCAGCTTTTAATTGATCAAGTTCAGACTTTTGACTATCTGCTTTTTCTTTCTCAAAACTCTTTTCAAATAAAGTACTTAAGTTATCAAGACGTTCTTTAATCTCATTTAATTCTTCATTATCTTTTTCGCTAACAGGTACAACACCTAATTCAGAAACATTACTATAAACATCACGAGCAGGTGGTAATTCTTCTTCCTCCTCCTCTTCAATAATCTCAGGGAAATATGTTGTATAGTCTGTATTTAAAATAGCCTCAAATTGATTTAAAGGAATTGGTTTAGAGATAGAATAACCTTGAATAATTACATCACGAGTCATTTGAGATAGAATCTCTAATGTTTGTTTATCTCTTACACCTTCACAAACAATTTCAGTATTAATGTTATTTAATAAATTAATGATATTTTCAGTAATAACTTTTTCTTTTGATGTATTTAAACTATTCTCAAAGAATACCATATCAAGTTTAATAGTATCAAATGGATTTGAAACTAAGTTTCCAAGTGAAGAATACTCTTTACCAAAGTCATCCATAGCTACTTTATATCCTAAATTTCTAAGTTTCATAATGCAATGAGAAATATATTGAGGATTAATCATAGAAATAGTTTCTGTAATCTCAAACTCAATATTTGCAGTTGGAACATTATATTTAGTTACAATCTTTGTAATTTCATCAAGGAAAGTTTTAGATTCAAAGTTTATCTTAGAAATATTCAAAGATAAAACAACATCTCTATAACCTTTTCTAATTAAAGTTTGTAAATAAATACAAGTTTGTTCAAACATTTCAAAGTCAATGTTCTTTATAAAACCATTCTTTTCAAATAAAGGAATAAACTCATTAGGAAAGAATAATACATTACCATTACCATCAAGCCATCTAACTAAAACTTCTCCACCAACAACTTGTCCAGTTTTAAAATTAACTTTTGGTTGAATAAAAGGAACAAATTGTTTTAATTCTAAAGCTTCTGCTTTTAAATTATTGATAAGTTCAGTCTTTGCAATACCTTTTTCAACGTCATCAGAATAGAAATAAATATTTCCTTCTTTATACTTTGAATAATCAAGAATAGATAATGCATAAAGTAAAGTTTTCTTAATATCCTTTAAAGGAGTTTTTTCATAAACACCAAATTTCAAGTTAAAGAAATAAGATCCAAATGATTCAAAGTAAATACTTTGCATTCTTTCATCTAAATCTTTACAATATTGTCTAATCTCATCTTTACTTTTACCATCAACTAAGATAATAAATGTATCAAATGATATTCTTGCTACGGTTTCTAATCTTCCTAACCCTTTAAGCATACAATTACTAATTATATACATCATTTCTTCTTTATCTTGAAATGTTGAATTATATATATAACCTAAGTTTTCGATTTTCACTATAACAAGTGAAGGGTCTTTTAGTTTTCTCTTATTTCTATGTAAATACTTTTCTAGACCTCTTTTACTATAAATATCACATTCATCATTCATATAGAATTGAACGATCATTTGAGCTCTATAATTATATCTAAATAAACTAAACGCGATAATTACTAAAAGAGCAAAACCTATTGCAACCAATACTTCGTCGCTCATAAGGGCAAGGATGATATTAGAAAATGTTAAATTATTTAGATTTAATAAATTCATAATAATCATCCCCTATATTAAATCTTTTTTCTCTTCTTAGTAATAGCACCGTATTTATCTTTATTAACAGAAATTAAGATAATTACTAATAATATAATTCCAGCTAGGAATAGAATCCATATCCATAAGTTACTTGTATTAAATATAGTCTTTTCAGTATTTAATGATAAAGTAACAATTTGTGAGTTAGTACCATCAGATACTTCTAATAATACTTCAGTAGAACTATCATCAACATCACCAGTAAGTTGTGTAACTTGTAAATGATCTTGATCTAATTTATTAATATAACTTATGTAATTAGCGATTGCAGTTGCTTTATTCTTACCTAAATCAATGTAATAATGATATTCATCATTTTCATCTTGGTAGCAAACAAAGCTTGTAGCTTCTTTATCAACTTCAAATACCATAGGAGCACGATTAACATTCATATCAATAATACGTTGTGTTCTGCCATCTTCTGCAGTTACAACAATAAACAATTGGTTATTACCTTCTTTTAATCCCTTATTGTTATAAACTCTAGCAATAGCATTTACATTATTATCAAATTCAATTTCAAAATATAAATCGTTAACTGCGTTATCAGCATTTAAAGTACCATAAGAATCAATTAAATCACTAAATTCAAATGCACTAAATAATTTAGTACGATCTGCATCAGTATAAGCTTTAATAGCCTTAACACTAGTACTTGCACTAGGTTGATCAAAACGTCTAATATTTAAATAATATGGAGTTGATTTACCATCTTTTGCTGTTACAGTAATTGTAAATAAACTTGTAGTACCTTCAATTAATTCAGTTGTTTCAAAAGATCTTATATTTCCAGTTCCATTAGCACTAGAAGATAAACTTGGAGTACATGTAACAGTATAAGTTGGATCTTCTACAGTTGCAGTAATATGAGCAGTTAAAGTATAGTAAATAACATCACAATTATAAGCATAAGTATCTGGATCAAATGTTGTTTGATGACCAGTTGTATCTAATAATTCATATCCATCAACTTTTAAACTTAATAATTTAGGAGTTTCAGCATCACGTTTAACAGTAATTATATATTGAGCATATGTAACATTATCTTGAGCATAACATGTAATAACAAAGGTATTTGTACCAACAACTAATGGTCTGTATCCAATATCACCAGTGATTGTACATGTAGCATCTTCAGCAACAGCAGAGAAAATCATATAAGCAGGGTCATTATAAGAAACTACACCTAAATTATATTCATACTTTCTAGCTTCATTTCTTTCATCAGGATTAAATACACCACGATTAATATCTTTAACTAATTCACCATCTTGCTTTAATTCAATCAAGTGGCACTTAACATCTGCTTGTAGATAAGTTAATGTAATTTTATAATGTGTTCCTTCAGTTAAATTTTCAGCAATAGCATAAACCTCATATTCCTTAGTTGTTCCACGCATTAAAGGTGTAATAGTTATTGTTCCTTCACCAACAATTGTAGCAGGAGACATAGCTAATTTATTAGCAGTAATTGTCACAGATTGAGCATTATAAGGAATATCATATGAATATTGAGTTCTAGTAGCACTGAAATTAGATTGACCTAAATATTCAGTACCGATAGAATCTTTAACAGTTATGAAATTAATTGTTGTATCACTACTTAATTCAACAGATCCACGAGTGATTCTTACTCTATATCTTCTTGAGTCACCTTTTTCTGGTTTTACATAAACATCAAGGAAGAATCCATTAACATCATCACCAGTACCAATTTGTAATTCTTGATTACCAACTTGACCACTAACTTCTTGTGTCTCATATTTTTTAACATAAGTAACATTAACACTAGTTACATTACCAATATTTTGAATAGTAAATTCAGTTCCTTGTGGATTGAAATCAAGAAGTTTATCTTCATCACCAACTAATACATGTAACTCTTTTAATGTATTATCAGTATTACCTTCAAGTCTAGTAATTCTAATAGTATATGTTGCAGACTTACCATTAGCAGCAGTTGGATTAAATTGACCATATTCACTTAATACATAAAGTTTAAATACATTTGGTCCTTCATCTAAAGTTTTTAATGAACTTGTGAATAAGTTTTCATTTAATTTTACTTGTGAATATTCACTATATGCATCAGCTTTCAAATAGAATTGACTTGTAGCATAAGGCACAATAATTTCATAATTTAAAGTATCAGGATTAAATGTAAATGCAACTTCACCATCAGAGTTTAATAGGTCAGTACCATTTTCTTTAGTTAATAACTTAAAGTCTCTGAAATCAGTATTAGTATCAGTACAATAAATTTCAAATGTATAAACATTTGGAATACCAGTTTGACTTGTAACAGTAATCTTTTTAGTATTCTTACCGAAAGTCAAAGTCTTATCAGTTGGTAATTCATAAGTAGCATCAGCTGAAACAGTTATAGTTGGATTAAAGAATGTAGTATTTCTTGGTAATATATAAGTCCAATCATTACTGTTCTTATTATAACCTTCAATCTCATTACCATCTTCTTTTCTATATGTTTCAATGAAGTTTTCATCATTACCAGCTTCTCTAGTAATATTAAATTGATATTTTGTTGAAGCTGTAGAAGCAGCTTTAACTACTATTTCTGCTTTATTTACTTTATTAGCTTTTAAGTTAGTAGTTCCAGTTTCAGTAACTGTAACATTTTCTCCACCATCAACAGTATATTCAAATTCAACACCTGTTACAGTATATGGAACAGTTGCATTATAAACTAATGTTGCAGGATCAAATTCTGGAGTAATAGTAATTTCATTACCTTGATCATCATAAAGTACAAGATCACTTAATGTAGTAACATCATCTTTAACAAAGTTAATCTTATAATTTGTTACATTATTTGGATCTTCTGCTTGGATTGTAACATATAACTCATTATCACCAATGTTTAATGTATAAGGCATACCACTTGGTGCATCGTTATTAATTACTTTAGCATATTGACTAGCAAGTGTTGGGAATAATTCAACACTTTGAACACTATTAGCAACATTAATAGTATA
>JAEEJT010000156.1 GCA_016282055.1 Bacilli bacterium | reverse complement strand
ATAGGAATTATTGTAAGACCAGATAATTTAACTTGTTGTTGAAACTTCCTTACTTCTTTTTTATGTAAAAGTAAAACTCTATCTCTTTTCTCTTCATGATTAAACAAAGTACCTAAACTATACTTACTAATATGCATATTTGATATATACATATTATTATCTTTTACAAAACAATAAGCTTCATCTATACTTACCTTATTGTCTCTAATTGATTTAACTTCAGTTCCAGTAAGAACTATTCCACACTCTAATTCCTCTAAAACCTCATAATCATGATATATGCTTTTGTTTTTTGTAACTATTTTTATGGCTTCCATTTTTAACACCCTTTTTACCAACTAGTTCAAAATCAATATCACCAGTTTCTTTATTACTATTAACTACTCTTATTTTAACACTACTACCTAATACTATTTTTTTATTCATCTTACTATCAATAAATGTATTATTAGTATTATTATAAGTATAGTAATTATCCTTCAAATTATTAGATGAAACTAAACCTTCACAGTTAGATTCTAAAATAACAAATATACCAAATTTATGAACTGAAGTTACAATACCTTCAAATTCACATCCAATATATTTTACCATATATTCAGCTTTTTTCATATCTTGAATTTCAAATTCACAGTCCATTGCTTTCTTTTCACAATCATTACTAATATTTGCTATTCTATATATTTCATCATTCTTTATATCAATTTCTTCTTGAGTTAATAATAAATGATTATTAAAGATATATTCTCTAATTAATCTATGTACAAGTAAATCAGGATATCTTCTAATAGGAGATGTAAAATGAGTATAATATGAACTAGCTAAACCAAAATGACCAATATTATCATTAGTATAAACTGCTTTACTCATAAGTCTAATAATAGAATTCTTTAAAAATTCCATATCATCACCTATATAATTTAAAAGTTTTTGAAACTCCATAGGGTTTAATCCCTTCATATGATATCCAAGTTTACCAACCATTGATTTTAATTCTTGATACTTAATATTATCTGGTTTATCATGACAACGATAAATAAAAGGCATATCTAAAGTAGACATATAATAACTAACAGTCTCATTAGCAACAATCATGAACTCTTCAATGATTCTTTCACTAACCCCTCTTTCAATAGGTTTAAGATCACAACACTTACCATCCTTATCAAGAATATAATCAAGTTCAATTGTATCAAAATCAATAGCACCACGCTTAACTCTTTTATTATGAAGAATTTCATATAGTTCTTTCATTAAAAGTAAATCATTATAGCATACTTCATAATCAGGATGATTAATAGTACCATTTTCAATAACATCATTTGAATACTCATAACATAACCTTTTTGTTGTTGCAATACAAGCTTCAGTTAACTTATAATCAATAACCTCTCCATACTTATTAATTTCCATCTCGCAACAAATAACAAGTTTATCTTCATTAGGATTTAGACTACACAAATCATTACTAAGTCGAACAGGTAACATTGGAACAACTCTATTTAATAAATAAGAACTACATCCTCTATTTAATGCTTCAATATCAAGTAAACTATCCTTTTTAACATAAAAGCTAACATCAGCTATATACACATTTAGTTTATAATTACCATTATCAAGTTTTTCAATAGAAATAGCATCATCTAAATCTTTAGCCTTTAATGAATCTATTGTATAAATTCTTTCTTTATATAATGTTCTTCTTGCTTTCTCTTTATCAAAGTCAACATTTATATTATTAACTTCTTCTAATACGTCATTACTAAAAGAAAAATCACGATTATGTTTAGCAAGTACTAATGTAATCTCACTTAAAAAGTCTTTGGTGGATCCTAATACTTCAGTAACATTACATTTAATAACACCATTAACACTAATAATTTTACATCTAACAATATCATCTTTATGAAGTTTACAAGTATCACTTCTTAGAATTACTTTTTTTGTAATATTTTTATCACTTGGTATTAATATATATTCATTATTATAAAAATCAACAGTACCTACTAAATATTCATTTCCTCTTTTTAATACTTTTATAATACTTGCTTTAAAACCACTTTCCCCAAGCCTATCTTCTAATACTTCATATAAACATAAATCCTTATCAAGTGCTCCATTAAATAAATAACTAGGGACAAAAAAATCATCGTAAAAATCATTCTTAATAAAACCAAATTTATCATTTTTAATACTAATAATTCCTTTATACTTATTAGCTTTTCTTGATTGAATTATTCTTGTTTTCTTATTATTATAAAATATATCAAATTCTTTTATTAATTCATTAATACATTCATTAAATGTATTATTATCTATTAATCCATCACTATCAACTTTATCTTTTAATTCACTAATAGTTAATGGTTCATATGAAATACTATTAACAACATCTAATATTGAATTTTTAATTTCTTGATTTGTCATAAAAGATCTCCTTAAATATAAAAGGGCCTCTATGAGGCCCATTAAATCCAATTAAATTGAAAAACGTGAAACTAAGAATTGAGCAACAATTGCTAAAACAAAAAATGCAATTGAAAAGCCAGCTGTTAAGTATTGAACTAATACATCCCAACCACGTTCTTTTTTATTTGAATATAAGTCTGATTTTTCCCCAGTAAAAGCATTTGCTGCATCTTCATCAGATTTTTGTAAAACTATTAATGCTATTAATACAATGGAAACAATCAATAATAAAACATCTACGAACTTCATATATTCCTCCGAATTACCATCTAAACTATAGTAATTATATCATAATAATAATAATAAATCAATCTATTTAAAGAAAATTATAATAGTGCAATCTTAATTACATCTTCAACGTTACTAATAGGAATAATTTCAAGTTCTTTTTTAACAGAATCTGGAACTTCATCTAAATCAATAACATTTTCTTTAGGAATTAATATCTTCTTTAAACCACTTCTATTAGCGGCAATACTCTTTTCTCTTAAACCACCAATAGGAAGAACTCTACCTCTTAAAGTAATCTCGCCAGTCATACCACAAAGATTATCAACTTTACGCTTAGTAAAAGCACTAATAATAGCTGTTGCCATTGTAACACCTGCACTAGGTCCATCTTTAGGTACAGCGCCTTCAGGAACATGAATATGAACATCATTTTCTAAGAATAATTTTTCATCAATGTCAAACTTCTTACAATTTGCTTTAACATAACTATAAGCAATTTGACAAGATTCCTTCATGACATCCCCTAATTTACCAGTAAGTTTGATTTGTCCATTACCTTTATAATAAGTAACTTCTACTGGTAAAGTATCTCCACCATATTGAGTATAAGCAAGACCAGTAACAACACCAACTTCAGGACTATTATCAATCTTATTATAAATAAACTTTGGTTTACCTAAGAATGTTTCTAAATTACTAGCATTAATTTCAACTTTACTTAACTTATCACTTAATATATTCTTAATAGCTTTTCTTATTAAAGTAGCAATGATACGTTCTAGTTCACGAACACCACTTTCTTTAGTATACTCTCTAATTATTTTCCAAATAGCATCATCTGATAAACTAAAGCAAGATTCACCTAATCCATGAATTTTTAATTCTTTACTAACAAGATGTCTTTTAGCTATCTCAAACTTCTCATATTCAGTATAACTACTTAACTCAACAATTTCCATTCTATCTCTTAGAGGTGCTGGAATGTTTTCTAAATAGTTAGCTGTAGCTATAAAGAATACATTACTTAAATCATATGGTTCTTCTAGATAGTGATCACTAAAGTATTTGTTTTGCTCTCCATCCAATACTTCAAGTAAAGCACTAGCAGGATCACCTCTAAAATCACTTGATACTTTGTCAATTTCATCAAGTAAGAATAAAGGATTATTAACTTTAGCTTTTTGCATACCTTGTAAAATTCTACCAGGTAAAGCACCTAGATATGTTCTTCTATGACCACGAATCTCAGATTCATCTTTAACTCCACCTAAAGATTGTTGAACAAAAGTCTTATTTAAACTTCTTGCTATACTTTTAGCAAGACTTGTTTTACCAACACCAGGTGGACCAACTAAACAAAGAATAGCTTGAGGAGTGTGATTAGTCATAATACTTACAGCAAGATACTCAAGAATTCTTTCCTTAACTTTTGTAAGTCCATAATGATCACAATCAAGTTGTTCTTTACATTTATTAATATCTTTATTATCTTCACTCTTTTTACTCCAAGGAAGAGATACCATAAAATCTAAATAACTTTTAGAAATGTTACTTTCACCACTACCAACACCTAATGTAGAATATCTAGCAAGTTCATTTAAAGCATTCTTTTCAGTTTCAGGTGGCATCTTGCATTCTAAAATCTTTTTACGAAGTTCATCAATTTCAGTTTCTTTCTTAGCTTTATCACCAAGTTCATTTTGAATAGCCTTCATTTTTTCTCTTAAATAATATTCTTTTTGGCTTTCATTAATTGAATCACGAACATCTTTTTCAATCTTAGCATCCAAAGCACTCATTTCTTTTTCTCTTTTAATATCCATTACCAAATACATAAGTCTTTGAGTAACAGATGGAGTAGTTAAATACTTTAGTTTCGTTGCTAAATCAAAATTAATATTATAGACTAAAATATCACATAACTTATCAGGTGTAACACCTTGTCCAATAGCAGTAATAGCATCTTTATTATTACCAAGTAACTTTCCACCATTAACTTCTATCTCTTTAACAAGTAATTTAACATAATCAAGTTCTTTACTAGGATCTTCACTAGTCTTAGGCATACTAGTTACATTACCAACAAAATATGGACTAGTTTGTTCAATAGCATTAATTCTACATCTTACAATACACAAAGCTCTAGCCTTAGTTGGTACACCTTGTTCTAAATAAGTAAGCTTACAAACACAACCAATTTGGCCAATATTATCAATAGAATAATCATTAGACAAAATATTCTTTTGTAAAAAAACACCAAAATACTTATTACTATTATTAGTAGAATTCAATGCTTCAATCACTTGAGGATTAATAACATCTAATTTAATTTCATTATTTGGAAGTGGTACAATATTTTTCAATACAATAATTGGTATTGAATATGTATCAATTGTTTCATTAGAAAACATATTAATTACCTCCTTTCATTAATTATTCATTACAAAAATATTTTACTATATTAAATAATTTAAAAATAAAATATAACTCAAAATCATTAATATTTTTATTAAGATTAAACACCTTAAGAGATTTAATCAAAGTATTATGGAATGAATCCATATTATTTATTTCAAAAGAATTATTCATATTAATATATGCAAATAGATAATCTACACATATTGTAAACTCAACATCTTGTAAAAAAGATGTATCAAGTGTAGTAAAATTAGTTAGCTCACAATAATTCTTAGTTTCACTAAAGAAATCAAGAATTTCATCTGATATTTCAATACCTGTTTTTTCTAAAAATCCATTTGCTAAAACCCAAACATGATATATTCTATTTACTAGCATATAATGGGTATCAATAAATTCATCAACTAGTTTTTTTTCACTTTTAATTCCAATTTTAAGTTTTGAAATACTATTAATATCAAATGTTCTTTCTTTAATTTTTGTAATAATAGCATATATATCATAATCTTCTTTAGATACTAAAATTTTATCTCCTATTTTTTTATTTAAAAATAAATTAGAATCAATATCAGTATCAATAATCATATCAAATCTTTGATCACTAATTACACTTAATACTTTTTCATCTTCAATATACTTTAAATCATAAGTAACAATAGAACTAAAAGTAACTATGTCACTATCTATTTCATTAAATAAATCTTTTTTTATACATTTTTTATATAATAGTTTTAATGATGTATCAGGATATTTGTCTTTGTCTATAAGTTTTTGATATTTTTTATAATCAAATTTCAAATCAATTTTATCAAGTAGCTTATCACAAGCAATGAAACGACAAGAACCAATATATTCACTATCACGACTAAATTTAGTATGATATGTAATATCAAATCCACCAATAGGAACTAAATTATATCTATGAAACTCTTTAAATAAATCATCATTTTCAAGTTTTAAATGAAGTAAAAATTCAAGTTCATCATCACTAGGTTCTTCAATATCTTCTTCTTCATATAATCTTTCAGACATAAAATAAACAAAATCTTTTACTTCTGCCTTAGAATATGAAAAACGTAGTACATAAAAATTCTTACTAATTTTAGTTAATTTGCTAATCATATTATGCTAAAGCTTTCTTCCTAACAAGCAATGGTTTTTTCTTATATAAAACAACATCTTTTGTAATAATACATTTTTCAACGTTGGGTTCATCAGGAATATTATACATAATCTCTAACATAATGTTTTCAATAATTGCTCTAAGACCTCTTGCTCCAGTTCTCTTTTCTATTGCAAGAGTTGCAATAGCATCTATTGCTTCACTATCAAACTCTAAATCAATACTATCCATCTTAAACATCTTCTTATATTGTTTTAAAATAGCATTTTTAGGTTCACTTAGAATTCTAACTAAATCATCTTTATTAAGCATTTCAAGTGGAGCAATGATAGGAAGTCTACCAACAAGTTCAGGGATCAAACCAAAATGTTTGATATCATCATGTGTAATCTTAGAATAAGTATCTTTCTCATCTAATTTATTAACGCCATCATTATTAAATCCTATAGAAGACTTAAATAATCTATTGTTAACAACATCATTAATACCTTCAAAACTACCACCACAAATAAATAATACATTTGTTGTATCAAAAGGAATAAACTCTTGTTGAGGATGTTTTCTTCCTCCTCCAGGTGGAACATTAGCAACAGTTCCTTCTAAGATCTTTAGTAGAGCTTGTTGAACACCCTCTCCACTAACATCTCTAGTAATAGAAACATTATCTCCTTTTCTACCAAGTTTATCAATTTCATCAATATAAATAATACCTTTTTGAGCAAGTTCAATATCATAATCAGCAGCTTGTATTAATCTAAGCAATACATTCTCAACATCCTCACCAACGTAACCTGCTTGAGTAAGGCTAGTCGCATCAGCAATTGCAAAAGGCACATTCAAAATAGAAGCAAGTGTCTTAGCAAATAAAGTCTTACCAGATCCAGTAGCACCTATTAATAAAATATTACTCTTTTCGATATCAACATCACTATCATTAAATAAATTATTTTGTATTCTTTTATAATGATTGTATACAGCAACACTTAATACTTTTTTAGCATATTCTTGTCCAATAATATAATTAGACAACTTTTGGTGAATTTCATGAGGAGTGATATTAAGCTTAAAATTTCCAACAGGCTTAATTTCATCATTATTAGAAACACTATTATTTTCATTAAGAATCTTATCTAAAAATGAAATACACTCACTACAAATATAAACACCTTTATTATCATTCTCAATTAATATAACATTTTCGTTTTCGTATGCTCCACAAAAAGAACATTTCTTTTTCATAAAATCACCTCTTTTTTTTAATTTTATTCAGCTTTTACACTTTCCATAACTAAATCATGAGTCTTTAACATCTTGAAGTATTCACCAACAGCTTCTTTAGGATATTTAGCCATAACTTCTTTAACATCTTGACCATTAGCCATTTGTTTATAATACTTAGTATAATCACTAGCAACTAATTTAACTTTTTCTTGTTTACAAATAGCAGCCATAACAACTTCATAATGTAAGTTATTCTTAATTCCAGGAACTAATAATTCTTTATATTGATCAACAGATTCAATACCTTGATATTTTAATAATAAATCAACAGGCATTTGATATTGTTTTGCAGTTTGATTTAATTCGTTAACTTTCTTTTCAACTTGTTCATCGACCATTTCTTGAGGAATATTAACAGGATTATTCTTTAATAAAATAGTCATAACATCATCTTCATATTTATTCTTGCTAGCTTCCATACGATCAGTTGTTAAATTTTGTTTTAAGAATGCTTTCCATTCACTGACAGTCTTAACATCTTTAATTTCTAATTCACTAACAAAATCATCGTTTAATTCAGGTAAAACTTTTTGTTTTACTTCATGTAATTTAACTTTAAATGTAGCAGCTTTACCAGCAAGTTCTTTAGCATATTCTGTTGGGAATGTTACATTAATATCTTTTTCTTCATCATTTTTCATACCAACCATTTGGTCTTCAAATCCTGGGATAAAACGACCAGAACCAATTTCAAGTTCATAGTTTTCAGCTTTTCCACCATCAAACTCTTTACCATCAACATATCCACAGAAATCAAAGATTGCTGTATCACCTTTTTCTAATACACCATTTTCTTTAACTTCAAGATCAGCTTTCATAGCTAAATTTCTCTTAACTTCATTTTCAACATCTTCATCTGTTACATTAACTTCTTCTTGTTTACAAACAATTCCGAAATAATCTTTTGCTTCAATTTCAGGATAAACAGAAACTGTAGCTTTATATCCCCATTCAGTATCTTTTAAATCATCTAGTAAGCTAATATTTGCCATACCAACGATTTCAATCTTTTCTTTAACAATGATTTCTTTATAACTTTCATTGATTAATTCATTCATTGTATTGTTTTGAACTTTACCATCACCATATAAACTTAAATATTTAGATTTAGGGCAATGACCTTTTCTAAATCCTTTAACTTCAACAGTAGCAAGTTCTTTATTTAATTCTTCTTCGTATTTAGCATCATATTCTGCCTTTTTAAATACTACCTTAACTTCTACTTTGCTATTTTCTAATTTTGTAACTGTATATTTCATAATTTATCTCCTATTTTAAATATTATATATAATATGACCAATATTTGTCATTAAATTTACTATCTCTTCACTATAACCAATTTCATATAACCTACTAATAAGATCAAAGAAATTAACCATTAATTCCTTACATTCTTTATTATTTAAAACAAATAATACAAGAATCAAACACAAACTATAATCTCTATCTTCATCTTTTAAATTTAAAAGACTACAATTATCAGATTCCAAATATTCTTTAGTTTTATTATCATCTAATAATTTATACTTATTAATTAAACTATAAGCCATAAATATATCATTTGATGCCAAACATGAAAGAATAAAATAATATAATAATACAAAACTCTCAACATCATTTTTATGAAGCGATAATATATCAAGTATACATTTATCATAATATTTTAAGTAAAACATTGCTTCATATAAAATATCATATAATTTAGTATCATTATATTTATATATCTCATTATACAAAACATATATTGACAAATAATCTTTGTTTAATCTATATTCTGATAATGCACTATATAATCCTTTTCTATCTAAACAAACATCACTTAAGTTCATCTTTATTAACACTATCTAACCATTTAGTAAGCTTTTCAGTAACAAACTTAACTGTTCCATCAATAAAAGGATTCTTTAGATTAGCAACTTTAAGTAAATCTAAGAAAGACATACTTCCACCAGCTTTACATAATCTATTATAATCTTCCCAAGCTTTAGCATGATTTTCTTGATCTTTAATCCAAAATTGATGTGCACAATTTTGAGCAAGAGTATAATCAATGTAATAGAATGGATTTGTAAATATATGACTTTGTCTAATCCAATAATTGCCTTTAGCAAGAAAACTATTATCATACTTCTTCCATGGAGTATAAATACTCTCTAGTTCACGCCATTTATTCTTTCTATCTTCAATTGAAACATTAGGATTTAAATAAACCCATTCTTGGAATTCATCAACACATACTCCATAAGGAATAAATGTAATAGAATCAGTTAAATGACTATACTTATACTTAAGAGTACTATCACCAAAGAATAAATTCATCCATGGCCAAGCAAAGAATTCCATACTCATAGAATGAATTTCACAAGCTTCAAGTGTAGGCCAAATATATTCTGAAATAATAGCATTTCTTGATGAATAAGCTTGATATGCATGACCAAACTCATGAGTCAACACATCAACATCTCCACTAGTACCATTAAAGTTAGAGAATACAAATGGTGCTTCATAGTCAGTAATATATGTACAATATCCACCAGATTCTTTACCTTTTTTAGCCATCAAATCAATATATTCATTATCTATCATCATAGATGCAAATTCTTTAGTTTCACAACTCATTTCACTATACATCTTTTTTGTAGCTTGAAGTTTATAATCTAAATCCCCTAAAGGTTTTGCATTACCACTTAAGAAAGAAAGAGGAATATCATAACTCTTTAATTCACTAACATTAATTCGCTTTCTTTGATCTTCCATTAATCTTGAAACTAAGGGAACTAAATCTTTTCTTACTTGTTCTCTATATTTTCTAACATCATGATAATCATAATCAATACGTTTTAATCTCTTATATCCAAGTTCAACGAAATTATTATATCCTAATTTATGAGCCATTTCATCTCTTAGAAGAACCATCTTATCATAAATATTATCAATTTTATCACTAATAGATTCATAAAAACCCCATAAAGCTTTCTCAGCTTCAATTCTTACATTTCTATCAGTACTTGATAAATAAGGCCCAAATTGACTTGTATTTAATATCTTACCGTCAAACTCAACTTGACAAGATGCGCATAACTTACAATACTCAGTAGATAATTTACTATCTTGTTGCAAAAGTTCAATAATAGATGGCAAGAATGATTCTTTATTCATCTTTATTAAATCAAACAAATGTTTACCATATTCTTTTTCTAACTCTTTTGAAAACTTACTTTCAGTAAAACTATTTAAAAAGTTAGTATTAATCTCTTCATATAAAGGAGAAGAATTATCAAAAAACTCTTCTTCAGTATTATAAAATTCATCAAGAGTATTAATAGAATGTCTAACATAACATAAGTTTAACATTGTATCAAAATTATCACGAACTTTATTGAAATCATTAATAGCTTTTTTAACACTATCATAGTTATCACTATTCTTAATAATATCAATAACTTCTATGCTTTTTTCTCTTATTTTATCAATATTAGGTCTTTCGTATTTAAACTCATTAAACTTCATATATCATCTCTCCGTTATAGTGTATTATACCATAAAACCCATTATTTTTAAATACCTTTTAACTAGATTTTATGGCGTTTTAACCATAATTATAAAAAGCATTATTAGAAATAAATCTAATAATGCTTACTTTTACTCTAAACTCTGATACTTTAGTTTAACCTTTTCTAGTATCTCATTACATAAATTAGGATTTTGAATCAAGTATTCTTTAACATTTTCCCTTCCTTGACCCATTCTCTCTCCATTATATGAAAACCAAGAACCACTCTTCTCAATAATTTCATACTTACTAGCAAGATCTAAAATATCACTCTCTTTTGAAACTCCTTTACCATACATTAAATCAACGTCACATGTCTTAAATGGTGGAGCGACTTTATTTTTAACAACCTTAATTCTAACAACATTACCAATAATGTTATCACCTTGTTTAATTTGTTCAACCCTTCTAATATCAAGTCTAATAGTACTATAGAACTTTAACGCTCTACCACCTGTAGTAGTTTCAGGATTACCAAATAAAACTCCAACTTTTTCTCTAATTTGGTTAATAAAGATTGCAACAGTTTTAGTTTTACTAATACCACCACTAAGTTTTCTCATAGCTTGACTCATAAGACGAGCCTGTAAACCAACATGGCTATCACCCATCTCACCTTCAATTTCGACCTTAGGAACAAGGGCAGCAACACTATCAACAACAAGTATACTAATAGCACCACTATTAATTAAATAATCAGCAATCTCTAATGCTTCTTCTCCTGTAGTAGGTTGAGCCACAATTAACTCATCAATATTAACACCTAGTTTACTTGCATATTTAGCATCAAGTGCATGTTCAGCATCAATAAACGCTGCAACTCCACCTTGCTTTTGTGCTTCAGCTATAGCATGAAGAGCAAATGTTGTTTTACCACTACTTTCAGGTCCAAATATTTCAATAATTCTACCTTTTGGATATCCACAAACACCAAGTGCAAAATCTAAAGATATAGATCCAGTTGGAATAACTTCTATATCTTCATAAGCTTTATCTCCAAGTCTCATTATAGAGCCTTTGCCAAATTCTTTTTCAATATCTTTAAAAGCCTGTTCAAGGGCTTTTGACATTTCAGCCATCTTTTACTCCATTTCTAATTGTTATTTTTTTCTTTTAAAACATGACCATTCTTAACAAAGTAATCAATTCCAGAAACAAGTGTAAGAACAGTACAAATAGAAATAAATATAATAGTAACTATATCTTTACTATATCCCCCTAAAAGACTAAAAGGAAAACAATTCAAAAGAAGAATAATTACACACATCATTTGACTAACAGTTTTATATTTACCAAGTTTAGATGCGGCAATAACAACTTTATTATCAGCAGCAACTATTCTAAGTCCTTCAACAGCAAGTTCTCTTGATAAAATAATAGTAATGCAGAAACTCAAATCAAATCCAAATGCACTAAATTTACCCATACTCATAAGAGCAATCATTGTTGATAAAACAAGTAATTTATCAGCAAGTGGATCCATAAACTTACCAAAATTAGTAACTAAATTATACTTTCTAGCAATCTTTCCATCTAAACAATCAGTAATAGATGCTAAAACAAATATAATTAATAATAATAGTTCTTGTAATGTTACATCTTGAAATACAATAATTTCACTAAGTTTTGTAATACAAGAAAGTATTACTACAACAACAACAGCACACATTCTTCCAATAGTTAACTTATTAGGTAAATTCATATTAATATTCTCCTTTTAATTTCCTTTGTATAAATTATATCATAATAAGAGCTTTAAGTAAATAAACAAAAAACTTATATATAATAAACAAAAAAACGTGGATTAACCACGTTTAAATATTTTAATTTTCTTTATTAACATTAAATGTTAAGAATAAAGGTTTATAAGCAATAAGTCCAACTGCAGTACATGCAATAAATGAACCTAATAAATATGGTAAATTATAATAAATAAATGAATATTGATAAATAGCAAGTTTTCCAGTCCAACCAACTGTTTCAAGTAATGTTTTATCAGTATACCAAGATGTAAATAAGATTACTCCACTAAATCCATGACATATCCATCTAAAGATAAATACACAAGCCATACCTAAAACAAACATACCATATTTACGATTTAAAATTTGTTTTCTAAATAAACCTAAAAGTCCAACTCCAGCGAAGCATAAAACATAATCTAAAAAGAAAGATACAATATTAAATCCATATCCATCAATTAAGAAATTAATAAATCCAAATACGAAACCACTAATAGCTCCATAAACTCCGCCACAAACAATAGCTCCAACACAAATAGGTAACATTGCTAAAGAAACGCTACCTCCATTTGGTAAGTGTACAAAAGGAATAAACTTCCATACAACATCCAATACAACACTTAGTGCAACCATTAATGCACTAAACACAACATTAAATACCATTTTGTTTCTCATTCTTTTTTCCTCCTAACAAAATTGATTTAATGCTAAAACGTAAAATATTCAATTGATTCCTACGCTAGCATTACCTAGATCAGGTTTTGATGGTCGTTACATTTGTAACCTCTCAGCCATAACAGCTCCCATTTAATGTTATATATTATTACTCTTTGGCTCAGCCTCAGACATAATAATCTCATTAGATTTAATTAAGGCAATCTTAGTTAATAATGGCCCAATTAATTCATAAATAAGTGTTGCCGATAAAACAACAGCAGTAATTTTATCAGCATATTCTGGACATACCCTACCAGCTGTAAGTGATAAACCAATAGCAACTCCAGCTTGAGGAACTAAAGCAAGTCCTAACCACTTTTTAACAGTAGGTTCTGATTTGCTAATAGTAGCTCCAATATATGCTCCAGCACTCTTTCCAAGAACTCTAAATAGAATATATATTAAACCAACAAGGCCAATTGATGGTAAAGCACTTAATTTTAAATTTGCTCCACTAATAACAAAGAACAAAATTAAAATAGGTGGATTAAATCTATCAATTAACTCAACAAGTTGATTTCTATCTTCTTTCTTACAAACATTAGTAAATACAGCACCCATCATCATACAAGCAAGAAGAGTAGATAATGAATAACTCTTAACTAAATATTGTGTAGATACAACAATTAATATAACAGCACAAGTTGCACTAATTCTATTTCCTCTACCTTTAAATAATCTTAAAAGGAAACATAGAATTATACCAACAACAAATCCGATTAGTAAACTTAAAACTACTTCAATTAAAGGATTTAAAATAGTAAGCAAAATATTACTACTAGTTCCTTTAATAGAATTAGCAATAGCAACCATTATACCAAATATAGTTAATGCAACAGCATCATCTATAGCAACAACACTAATTAAATTACTAGTTACAGGTCCTTTAGCTTTATATTGTTTAATAACCATTAAAGTTGCAGCAGGAGCTGTAGCAGCAGCTATTGCTGATAAAACTAAACTAAATGAAACATCTTCTCTTAGAATAAATACCATTCCTAAGAAAACAAACAAAACAGCAACTAGTGATTCAAATATTGCAATAATAATTGGTCCTTTACCAATCTTCTTAAAATAAGAAAATTGAAATTGAGTACCAATTGTAAAAGCAATAAACCCTAAAGCAACTTCAGAAAAATACTTTAAATAACTTAAAGCTTCATCAGTCACTATATTTAAACCAGTTAAGCCTAGAACACTAGGACCAACTAGCAAACCTCCTACTAAATATCCAGTAACATTTGGAAGTTTAACTAACTTAGCTAGTTTACCAAACAATAAACCAACAAGTATTAAAAAACCAATTTGAAATAATATCATTTCTTATAAACACCCTTTACAAAATCCAATGGTAAAACACTTAAAACTCCAGTATCAGGATTATCTAATCCTCCAACAACTTTATCAGTTATATTAACAATTGTTTCAATCTCATCATCTGATGCTATAAGAAAAATAGTTTTATTTTCTTTACGATCAGGATTAATTAAATACTTAAATAAACTAAAATAGTTTTCTTCATCATGATTATATAACTCATGTAACATACCATTAGAATTAATAATAGTAGCACCAGTTATACCATTCTCTAAAAACTTCTCTAATAAATTATCAAGTTCTTCAACTTTATTTAAAACAATTAAAACAAGTTTCATGTATTTCTCCTTTTTTTACAATTATATATTATACTACTTTAATAATTATTTGTCATTATTTTTTAAAATATTTAAACTAGCTTTAATACCACTCATAAAAGCAAAAGATAAGTTATATCCACCACAAGCACCATCAACGTCTAAAACTTCTCCACAAATATAAAGTTTATTAACAATATTACTTTCAAAATTATTATCTACTTCACTAGTAAAAACCCCACCAATAGTAATTTGACTATCATTAAAAGATCTAAAACTCTTAACAGTAAAAGTAAAATTCTTAATAATATCAATAACATTTGTTAATTCATTATTTCCTCTTTTAATAACTTCTTCAGCTAATGGTTTATTAAAAATCATAAGTAAATTTTCATATAAACTATTACTATTATTAAACAAATTTAAAATATCATTTCTACTATATTCAGGCATTAAATCCAAACTAATAATATCGTTAATACTAGCAATTCTAGATAAATCAAGACTAAGAATACCACTTAATCCATTAGACTTAAATAAGATTTCTCCATCTAAAATATAGCCATTACAACTAGCACTACACTTAACTCTTAAGTTCTCTAAATTACTAGTTTTTTCATATGTAATAATAGGAACCAAGCCAGGTCTAAGGCCAGTAACATGATGATGTAATGACTCTAATAATTCATATCCATTAGTATGTTCTTGAGCACAAGATCCAGTTGCAACAATCAAATAATCAAAACTATACTCATTATTAATCACAAATAGATTATTCTTTTTACTAATAGATGTAACATTATAGTTACATATCACATTAACATTATACTTATTTAAATCATTAACTAGAATACTAACAACACTCTTACTAGATTCACTATATGGATAACATCTACCGTATTCTAGTTCTTTAGTTAATATACCTAATTCAAGTAATTCTTGTTTTAAATTAATACTAGTATCAAATAAACTAAAGTCATTATAAAACTCTTTACTAATATTAGAGTTATATATATTACATTTACCATTACCAGTTTTGAGTAATTTCTTTAATACTCTATCATTTTGTTCAAACAAAATTACATCAATATTAGGATTATTTTTCTTTAGTTTTAGGCTAGCAATAACACCGCTAGCACCACCACCAATAATACCTACTTTCATAGCATCACCTATTCAATTATACCACAATTAATACTAAATTTATATAAATTTTACTTGATTTTTTTTTAATTTTTTAGTATAATTATTAAGATGTAATTATGGAGGATGTAAATAATGGCTAACATTAAACAACAAATCAAACGTAATATTACTAATAATAAAAACAAATTATTCAATGCATCTTTTAAATCAGGAGTTAAAACTGCTCTTAAAGACGTTGAAAAATACGCTAACGAAAAGAATTATGAAAAAGCAAGTGAAGCTTATAATTTAGCTTGTAAAAAGTTAGATAAGGGATTAGCTAAAGGAATTTTCCATAAAAATTTCGTAGCTCGTAATAAATCTCGTTTAGCATTATTAGTTAATAACGCAAAATAAAAAAGCATCTTAATAAGATGTTTTTTTTATACAAATAAAGGGTCACAATCGTGACCCTTTTATTCTATACTTATATTTTGCTTTTTACTTTTAAAATATCCATATTTTTTATTATAGATAATTAAGAATACTATTGCAAATACTAAACATAATAAATTACTAATACTTACACTCCACCAAATACCAATATCACCAAATACTAATGGTAATACAAATACTAAAGTTAATTGGAAAACAAGAGTACGTAAGAAAGAAATCAAAGCAGAAATAACTCCATTATTTAATGCTGTAAAGAAACTAGAGAAGAATATACACAAACCACAGAATAAGAAATTAATAGAGAAAATCTTAAATGCAACTTTAGTTAATTCAAAAAGCTCTTGATCAGAACCAACATATAACTTAGAGAAAAGTGGACCCAATAATTCTCCAGCCATAAACATAATAAAGGCTAAAATAGAATTAATAACAATACTCTTAACTAATATATTATTAAGCTCTTTCTTATTATTAGCTCCATAATTATAACTAATAATAGGACTAACACCAATAGCATATCCTATGTATGTAGCAACAAATATAAATGAAACATACATTAAAGTTCCATATGCACTAACACCATTTTGTCCATAATACTTTAATAATTGAATATTAAATACTATACCAACAATGCTAGATGATATATTATTAACAAACTCACTACTTCCATTCCAACAACTTTGAAGCATATACTTAATCTTAATCTTAGTTTTAACTAAATATATATTACCCTCTTTATGTTTAATAAAATAAACTAAAGGTAAAATAGAACCAACTAAATATCCAGCAATAGTACCAATAGCAGCCCCAACAACACCCCATTTTAATAATACAATAACAACAAAATCAACGATAACATTAGTTACACCAGAATATACTGTATATAAAAATGCAAGTCTTTGTTTTTCATTAATCATAAAGAAAGTATGAAATACGCATTGTAACATAAATAATACTTGAGATAAAGCTAATATCTTACCATACTTAATAGCTTCTTCTACCATTCTTGGAGTAGTACCATTTGTAATAGAACCTAAAGCATTAGCAATAGGACTAACAAAAAACATGAAAGCAACAGATATTATTATACCAACAATAACAACACTTTCGATAATCATAGTGAATACCTTACTAGCTTCATCCCTTTTCTTTTCACCAAGGAACTTACCAACTAAAGCACTACCACCACTACCAAACATAAATCCAATTCCACCAATAACCATCATAACAGGCATTATTAAATTAACACCAGCATATTCATCAAGTCCAGCATAATTAGATATAAAGAATCCATCAACAATTCCATATAATGATGTAAATATCATCATTAGAATTGGAGAAATGGTAAACTTAAATATTTTTTTATATGTAAAATGTTCTGATAAAACACTATTCATATCATCACCTCTAAGTTTAATTATTATACCAAAACAACCCTCAAAAGTCAATTAACAAAAAATTCAATAATAATAAAATAAGGATTAAGTTTTTATAACTTAATCCTATAATTTTATATCATATAAGTAATACATTCATCAAATTTACCAATAACTCTAATAGAATCGATGTACTCTAAATTATTTAATTCTTTTAACATCTTATTTAATTCGCTATTAGTTTTAAACTTTGGGTAAATTCTAACACCGTCACCTGATTCAAAACTTATGCATTTGATATTACCAATATTAAATATCTTTTTAATATATTTTTTATCATTAATATTACCAAAACTATCAGTATGTTCTTTATAATTTTCGTATTTTAATAACATAATAACTTCAGAATCAGATTCATTTAGTGTGACTTCTAAACATTGAAAAGAATCAAAAACTTTACAGCCAAATGAAACAAACAATACACAACATAATACAAATAGTGATAAAATTTTCTTACTCATATTTATCACCTTTTATCTTAATGTTTTTATTATTATAAATAGTTACATAGTGATTTTTCTTTTCATGATTTGAAAAAAACTTAATCATCTTGTCAAATTCGCGATCAGTCTTTTTATCTAGAAAAATAAAAATTCTAACGCTACATTCATAATATTGACTTAATTCAACATCACTAAAGCTATCTTTATCATAAATGATATAAGAAACATTATCAATAGAATATTCATCTAAAAAATCACTTTTACTGAATGTACCATTCTTTAATGCGTCCCCTATTTCTTTATCATTAGTATGATATAAAATACTAAGAAATTCATTATTTTTATAACTTAATTTATTATTACATCCAGTCAAAAACAGAAACAAAAATAAAGAAATAATAAAACTAAAGACTACTTTTTTCATATAATAATTAATGCCTACTATATCATAAATTCAATAAAAATTCTTCGAATGCAATAGCCTTATCTACTTGACCAGTTTTAATTTTATAATCAAGAGTTGCAAGTCTATTTATATATAACTTAATAGTATTAAGACTAATACTTTTAACATTTTTCATCATGTAATAAGCTCTATTCGTAGAAACACTCATAAATGTTGCTACTTCATTTTGTTCTTTCCCACCGTCAACCATTATCTTAACAAGTAAACTATCCTTCATACTCTTAGTAATAAGATTTATTAATATACTAACATCTTTCTCATAACAAGTTAAATCTTTATATATACTATATGCTTTAGACTTATTACATTCAAAGATAGCATTTGTTAAAGAATAAATATCGGTTAAAGAATTTTTACTAATTAATTCTTTAGCTATACTTTCAGTAATCAATCCATCCTTACCAACGAAATTAATAACTTTATCAATCTCATTCTTACATCTTTCCATATCACCATTACTAGCTTTATAGAATAAAGACAAAGCATTCTTATCAATTCTAACTTTCTCTAACTCACATTCTCTTTGAAGCCATCCAGAAAACTCAACTTCACTGATACCAAGAGTTGCAATAACATTACAAATCTTAACAAGAGCTTTAT
>JAEEJT010000155.1 GCA_016282055.1 Bacilli bacterium | reverse complement strand
CACCCGTTCGCCACTGGTGTACAAGTACACCCGTTTGACTTGCATGTATTAGGCATGCCGCCAGCGTTAATCCTGAGCCAGGATCAAACTCTCAATAAAAATTTATCCTGCTCCACCTGTTCTATTTAGTTTTCAAAGACCTTATTTTTTAAACTACTATTTTTTGATTAGTAGCGTGTATTATTATACTACACTATTTAGTCAAAGTCAATAGATTATTTAAAATTTTTTATTTAATTAGAAATGATATAAAAATACCCCTTTTACAACAAATCCTTATATATTATATCACTCTCGATTTTAAAAAGCAAGTATTTTTTTAAAATTTTTTATAAAAAAAGTTACTAAGAAATTTACTTCTTAGTAACTTGATTTTTACTCTAAAATTATTCACTATTTCTTTTCTGGGCAGTAATTAAATAATTCAGTAATAGAAGTACCATCAATGATATTAATTAATCCTTGTCCTAAGATCTTAGCAACTGATAATTGAACAACTTTATCATTTTTCTTTTCTTCTGGTAATTGAATTGTATTTGTACAAATAAATTCAGTAATATCAGAATTATAAATTCTAGTTGTAGCATCTTTAGATAATACTGGGTGAGTACAGCAAACATATACATTCTTTGCTCCAGCTTTCTTTAAAGCACCAGAAGCAGCAATAACTGTACCAGCTGTATCAACAATATCATCAATAATGATTGCATTCTTATCTTTAACATCACCAATGATGTTCATAACTTCAGCAACATTTGGTCTTGGACGACGTTTATCTATAATAGCAATAGGTGCATTAAAATTCATAGCAAACTTTCTTGCTCTAGTAGTTCCACCATGATCTGGAGAAACAATAACGATATCTTCTAATTTCTTTTTCTTAAAGTAATCAACCATAACAAGAGCTGCTTCTAAGTTATCAATTGGAATATTGAAGAAACCTTGAATTTGAGCAGCATGTAAATCCATACAAATAACTCTTGTTGCTCCAGCAACAGTAATTAAATCAGCAACAAGTTTAGCACTTATTGGTTGTCTCGATAATGCTTTTCTATCTTGTCTTGAATATCCATAATAAGGCATGATAACATTAATTGTAAGAGCAGAAGCTCTCTTTAAAGCATCAATCATAATTAATAATTCCATATAATTATCATTTACTGGTGCATTTGTTGATTGTACAATAAAAACATGAGTTCCACGTACAGTTTCAGGAATATCTAGTCCTACTTCACCATCCGCAAATCTGCTTAAATTGAAATCAGAAAGTTCAATACCGATATAATCAGCTATTTCTTTAGCTAATTCTCTATTAGAACTTAAAGCGAAAATTTTAACTTTACTACCATGAACATTTGCCATTTTAAGCCTCCATATGCTAATAATCTGTTTAGTATTAAGTTTTATCGTTGAAATCTTTTCAACATTCTATGTTATTATAACAAATATAAAATCATTAATCAATTAGTAAACGCTTTTCAAAGTGATTTAAATTTATATACTTTTTTATATTTTTTTCTTAATTCTTTATATGCTTGATTTAAATCTTTATTTTTTTCAAATATTCCAAAAACACAGCCACCACTACCAGTCATACTACTAACACTAGCATTATATTTATTTAAATCATTCTTAATTTCAAATATTCTATGTCCATTAGTTTGATTATAAACACCGTTTTCTAAATCATTAATATAATCTTTATTAATAGTAGGATTATTATCAAAATCACGATAGATATCTTTAGTACTAAATAAAAGTCCATCATAAATAAGTAAACCTTTAATAGGTTTAAAATGTTCATATGGCTCTATTATTTCACCCCTACCACTTACATGACTTGGTTTGTTTTTAATAAAAAAGCAAACATCACAACCAAGTCTAAAAGCTAAACTAGATAGTTCATCTTCACTTAATTTTAAATTTAAGATTTCGTTTAACGCAAGAAGTGTAAAAGCAGCATCGCTACTACCACCGCCCAAACCAGATAAAACAGGTATGTTTTTAATGATTTGAACCTCAAAGCATTCATTAACACTATAAACACTTTTTAATAGTTTAATAGCCTTATATATTAAGTTATCAGCAACTTTTACATTTACCCCGTAAACATAATCTTCACTTGCTCGTCTAATATTAATATAATCATAAAGATTAATAGGGACAAAACAAGAATCAATTAAATGAAATTCACCATCATTACCAACAATTTTAAAATAAAGATTAATCTTAGCATTGCATTTTACTTTCATAATCTACTCCTCAAATAATTTTATATATATATTATAAATATCATCTAATAATAATTCTTCACTTCTTACATTTAATTTAATATTTAATTCATTTAAAATACTTTCTAGAATATCACGTTTAATGTCATAATTATTACAAATATTATTAATAAGTGTCTTTCTACGCATAGAAAAGATATTTTGTATAAATTTTAAGAAATTAGGCTCATTATTTAGCTTATAATCGCGTTTCTCTTTTATTATTGATAGAATTGCACTGTCAACGTTAGGGGCAGGATAGAAGCAATTTCTAGTTACCTTAAATTCAAAATTAGCTTTCCCCATGTATTCAACTAAACAACTTAAAGATCCATAATCTTTAGTGTTACATTTCCCAATAATTCGAGAAGCAACCTCTAATTGTATCATTATATATATCTCTTTAACCTTAACTTCATTTAAAAGTTTTAAAAGTAGTGGTGTAGTAATATAATATGGTAAATTACTAACTACTTTAATATTATCCTCTTTAATATAATCAGAAATATTAATATCTAAAAAATCTTTGTTAAAAACAACTAAATTACTACAATCTTTTAATTCATGATTTAAAATATTAACCATATCAGGATCAATGTCAAAAGCATATACTTTTTTAGCTCTATTACATAAAACTTCAGTTAAAGCACCAATTCCAGGTCCTATTTCAATAATAGTATCTTCTTTATTAACATCCGCACAATCACAAATCTTATTTATAATATTTGAATCAACTAAAAAATTTTGTCCAAATTTCTTTTTTGCATTTAAATTATAAAAACTCAAAATCTCTTTTGTTTTATTTATATTAGATATCACTATATCACCTAATATAAATATATCATAAATAAAGTTAAAAGTAAATTAATACACTTTATAAAAATAAAGACATCTTCATTACAAAGATGTTAGTAAGCACTATGAACAGAAATTGGTAAAGCACTGATGTATCCAAAAAAAATTAACACTATAATTGTAACAATAATAATATTTCTTACTAAGTAGCAACATACGGCGCCTTTTAGAGTCCTATGTTTATCAATACAATAACATATTAGTAATCCAAGCCATCCCAAAATAAAAGTTAATAAAAATCCGCCTAAAAATGTGCCATCATCATAATCATTCATATGTTTTCCTCATAAGTATATTATATTATAAACATTTTTTATTATATTATAAACATTTTGAATAATCAATATCCTTTAAGCACAAAAAAGACCTATAGAATAATCTATAGGTCAATTATATTAAGCTTCAGTAACTTCAGTAAAACTTACTAATAAAACATTGCCAGGAGCCTTTGTATTATAAGCAACACAGTTAATAGTTACTTTTTTTCCAACTAATGCAGTTAAAGCAGCTTTATCAGCAACACTACAATATATAGAAATAGATTTTTCAGCGCCTTGTATTGAAACATATCCTTTGTCATTAACAACTACTGTTCCAGTAACTACAAATTTCTTGCAAGCATCATTTACTGTATTATTGCACATTTCTTCAGTTGTCTTTTCTTCACCAACAAAGTTATATCCTTTTTCAGTTACGCTAAGAACTGTGAAAGTAGGGTTCTTTAATTGTGGTCCACCATAATAAGCCATTTCACCTTCAACAATAACAACGTCACCAGGTTTTAATGTACAAGTCTTAGTATAAACGAAGATTCCACCAGTTGCATCTTCAATAACAACACCTTGAGCCTTATCATTAGATACAATAACACCTTTAACTTTAGCTTTAACAGGAACATTATTTTCTTTAATATCAGCAGCAGCAGTAATTAATTGTTCTTTAACAGAAGCAATAGTACGAATAGTTGTATCTTCAACTGGAGTAGTTTCAACATATTCAGCAACACTTACATAAGCACCTAATCTATAACCGCTTTGAGTCCAGTCCATCATAGGAACAACCATAGTAACTTTCTTACCAAGTAATGCTTTTAAATCATCATTAATTCCAGCATTCTTATAGTAATATACAAGTCCGTTAGTAGCTTCGCCTTCAAGAGAATCACATAGATAATAATTTGTATTATTTCCAACAGTACCTTCTCTTAAATATCCAGTTAATCTATATACATAGTTAAAGAATTCACTATTAGCAAATTCAGCTAATTGATCTTCAGATAATGTTTCAGTTTGAGATTTTCCACAAACTTCAGTAATGTCTAAATCAACAACATTGTATGTAACTTCTTCAGTTACTTTTTCAAATTTTACAACAGATAATTCTCTTGTATATTGTTTATTAGTATTAGTATATAAAGTAGTATAACCAACAACTTTAACAGTATCACCAACAGCAATATTAGCATTAGTTAATGAATTAGCATTATAAGCATATAAGCAACCAGTATTATCAGCTAAATAGAAGTTTTTACTATCTTTATCACATGAAACAACTTTACCAACAACTAAAGCATAAGTAGCTTCACCAGGATATAAGCTAACAATTGAATCAACATCAACTCTAGATAAAGCTTTAACTATTACTTTAACTTGAATATCTTTAGTAGCTTCATTTAATGTTAAAGTTCCTGTTAATGTAACTTCAGTATCTTCATTTGGATACTTAATAACTTTACCAGTAGCATCTAAATATTCACTTTCAATATTCCATGTACATGTAATATCTGAACTATTATATTTATAAGTTGGAGGTAATTCAATATTAGTTAAAATTTCATAATTTTCAAGAGCTTTAACACCATTATTAGCGATATAATCAAGTTTTTCACTATCACTTACTTCAGGTAATAATGCATAATCAACGCTCTTAGCATCAGTAGGAATGATTTGAAATGTAGAATTATACATGAATCCAATACCATAGATATCAGCAGTAATTCCTTTATTAGCAAAATTCTTCATTGCAGTCATTTCAGCATCAGTAACTAAAACAGTAGAACTTGAAAAATATACATATCCTTTTAATTCATCACCAGAATTATTTAGAAGTTTAAACCATAAATATTTTCCATCAACATTTAGAATAGTAACTGCAGACAATTTAACTAATGTACTTTGATAATTAGCAAATTTAGTATCTTCACTACTTGTAAATGTTTTAACTTCATTTGTTATATCTTTATATGTAACAGTTTGTTTTTCATCATCTTGAACATAAACTGTGCAAGGGGTGATTTCATAAGCTTTATTATATAAAGTTTTAGTTCCTATACAAATAATTGTTTGACCAATTTCTACAGTTTTATTACCATCTATAATTGCATCATATGCATAATATCCACCATCGTTATCTTTAAAGTAAAAATTATTATGATTTGTACCATCTATAGCAACAACAACACCTTTTGTAGCTACTGTCTCACCTTTTTCGGCACTAGCATATTCAGCCCATGTTTTTAATACAAACTTGTCATATTTACAATTCCATTCAATTTCACCAGTTTCATCATTTAATTTAAGAGTAATAGTAACAGTAAATTTAATGTCATGATCTGTAAAATTATTGATATCAATTTTATATGTATCACCAGTCTGAACAACAACTACATCATCATTGTTACCTTCTGTTACAGATACACTATAAGAAGCAGTAACTCCTGTTCCAATTGGGAAAGAAGTACGTAAACCACCTTGATCACCAGTAAAATTTGAAACATCTTTTGTTATAGTATAAAAATCCTTAACATAATTCATTGCTTCTCTCATGTCTTTAGAATAAACAACCTCTTTATCCTTTTTACATGCTACAAAACTTAAAAAGCAAGTAAAGAATAAAGCCAAAACTAAAATAATTTTTTTCTTCATAAATTATCCTTTCTCTATTTAATTATTATATCTTTATATGAAAATACTTTAATTTGATAAGATTCATTATAATAACTAACAATACCTTTAATATCTATTGTTTTATTATTATAATAATCAGCAGTAACTATTTGATTATTTTCGTTTTTCAATACATTTGTTCTAACAGTAATTCTCTTACCATCACTTGTTTCACAAGTTAATGTTAAAGCACCTTCAGAACTACCAGTACTTGTTGTATATATTGATTTAACCTTTAAATTATTCATACTAATTGTTGTATTTAAAGTTAAAAATCCATATTTATAAGTTGTAGTAGTTTCATCATCATTTTGAATTTCAATATTAGAATCAAAAGTATTACCATCAACTAATACATAATTTACTTCATTATTTTTTTCTATTAAATATGTATTATCAGCATTATCAAATAAATCATATCTTAAATCCGTAATTTGATATGTTCCGCCAGTTTCATAGTATTGAAAACTACCAACAACTCTAACCAAATTACCAATTTTTAAACAACTTAAAACTTGTGCAGGGGCACTAAATCCATAATATACAGCAACACCAAAATATACACCTGTTTCTTCATCAAATTCTTGAATATAGGCGGTATTATCAGCTATACGCGTAACAACACCAAACACTGCAACTTTAGTATTAAGATATTTTGTTGGATCTAATCTTAGTTCCTTTAAAGAAACAATTTGAGCTTCACCATAATAAAAATCAGGATCTTTATCATTAGAAAATATATATAAATTATTTTCTTGTGCATAATTTAAAGCACTTAAAGCAACGTTACCATATCTATTAGATCCAGAATTATATGGATTAGATAAACCATTTTGTAATAGTTCAATATTTAAACATCTATAATCACTGTTAGCATCAGGTTTATACCAAACCCAAACTAAATATCTAGATCCTGTAGAATCACTATTCCATATATCATTATCGGATTCAATTAAAATCTTATGAGCATTAGAAAGCTTATCTTTAGTAAATTTAGCGGCTTTCTTGCCCCACTCTTCAATTGCTCCAGTAGATTCAGGAGTATCTACACCAAGAAAACGAGCTTTTATGACTCCATCTTCAAATTGACTTAAAGTAGTATTAAAATGAGTAGTATCACCATCAATGAAATTTCTTACAGTAACTTCTGTTTTCATTGTAGTAGAAGACATATCCAATTTTAAATATCCTGCATAGTCAAAACCATCGTCATGGTTTTGGTTAGGATCTATAATAGTTTGATTACCATTATCGCCATTATTTTGATTATTGTTTTGATTATATTGTTGATTGTTTTGAGATTCATTATTAGAATTTGTCTTTTCGTTATTATTTACACATCCAAAGCATCCAAAACATAAAACAAACAATAAAACATAAGTAATCAATTGTTTTATTTTTTTCATATCATCACCTATTTATTAACCATCTTGCAAATTGATTAATATTATCTATTTTAATAAACGTATAATTAGTGCTGGTTATTTAAAGACTCAATAGCTTCGTCAAATTCTCTACTGATTGCAGTTTGAATCTCCTTTTCAGAACTTTTTGACATATTAGCAAAAATTTTTTCAACTAATTGATTAACTCTATTACGAGCATTACTTGATCCTAAGAAAGCAGGAGAAGTGAAATAATTATCTGTTTGTGATAAACAAACCTTAAAAGATAAATAAACAATATAATCTCCACCATCAGCTTTTTCTAATAATGTTTTATAAACATCATTATTAAGAACGCTCTTTATAACAGGAAGATATCCAGAAGCATTAGAAAACTCAATTTGGAATTCAACACTAGAAGTCAAATATTTAACAAATAACCATGAAGCAATAACTTCTTGTGGATTAGATTTTTTAAATATACAAACACTTGGTCCTCGTGAAATAACCTTTTTATTATTCTCATTCATTTGAGGAATTTCAGTAATTCCAACTTCGAATGGATATTCACCATAAAATCTTTCTGGTCGATGAAAAGCGGCCCAAGCACTAGAACTAATTGTCATATAACTTCTTCTAGAATTAGTACCATCAGATATAAATAATGTAGATGTATAACTACCATTTAATTTTTGAGTAGTTACTAATCCATCTTGATACCATTTTCTGAATTCGTACCATAATGATTTATTAACAGATTCATTAAATAAATAATGATCTCCAGTAGCACTAGTATATGGTGAACCACATTGTTCACACATAGTAATAAACCAGTTAGCTTCATCATCATATCCTAATGGAATACTATTAGGATCAATTGATTTAATTTTCTTTACTACATATTCCATACTTGTAGTATCATTAGCGTCTTTAGAGAACCAGTGAGTTGGAAGCTCTATATTATTATTATCAAAGAATGTCTTATTATAATATAATACTTCAGTAGATTTTGAGAATGGCATTGTATACATCAAACCATCACCAAATTGTCTACCTTCATTATAAAAGCCTTCAATATAATCGCTCTTTTGATCATCAGTTAATCCAATAATTTCTTTAGACCCATCTTTACGAGTAATTTCAACTTTAGAATCAATTAAATTATCTAAAGTAACTACTTTTTCACTTGCAAGATAACTTGCAACATGATCAGTATAGCAATATGCAATATTTGGTTCCCCACCAGTATTTAATTGGTTAGAAATAGTTTCCTTAACATCATCAAATCCTCCACCTATTGTATCAACAACAGTAATGTTTGGATATAATCTTTTAAACTTTTCAATGTATTTTGTTAATACAGGTTGTAAAGTTGCTCTACTCATAGTATGAAGGAATGTTATTGTAACAGGTGTGTTAACATCAAATCCAGTTGCAGGAACATCAAAATTTGCTGTTCCAGTTTTTTCATAATTATTTGTTTTATTCTCACTTGATGATAAAGATGCAGCATAAGCATCAGCATAAGCAACTACTTCATCAATAGTAATAAAACCGCTGTCATCATATTCGCCATCATTTTGTAAATATGTACGAATCTTATTTAAAATATTTTGAATTTTAACAATAATTTGATTATTATCTTGTGTATTTTGATTATTGCCTTGATTATTTTGTTGATTGTTTTGAGATGTATTATTAGAATTTGTGTTTTCGTTATT
This sequence comes from Bacilli bacterium, assembly GCA_016282055.1. Taxonomy (GTDB): domain Bacteria; phylum Bacillota_I; class Bacilli_A; order ML615J-28; family CAG-698; genus CAG-698. Next base: position 1,582 of record JAEEJT010000155.1, on the reverse strand, counting down.
ACTTACACATCCAAAGCATCCAAAACATAAAACAAACAATAAAACATAGGTAATAAATTGTTTTATTTTTCCATCACCCCATCTTGCAAATTGATTAATATTATCTATTTTAATAAACGTATAATTAATACTAGTAATTTAAATACTCAATAGCTTCGCCAAATTCTCTATTGATTGCAGTTTTAATCTTCTTTTCAGAGCTTCCTGAAATATTACCAAGAATTTTTTCAACTAATTGATTAACTCTATTACGAGCATTACTTGAGCCTAAGAAAGCAGGAGAAGTGAAATAATTATCTGTTTGTGATAAACAAACCTTAACAGATAAATAAGCAATATTATCTCCACCATCAGCATTTTCTAATAATGCTTTATAAACATCATTATTAAGAACGCTCTTTATAACAGGAACATATCCAGAAGCATTAGAAAACTCAATTTGGAATTCAACACTAGAAGTCAAATATTTAACAAATAACCATGAAGCAATAACTTCTTGTGGATTAGATTTTTTAAATATACAAACACTTGGTCCTTGTGAAATAACCTTTTTATTATTCTCATTCATTTGAGGAATTTCAGTAATTCCAACTTCGAATGGATATTCATCATCAACTCTTTCTGGACGTTGGTGAGTGGCACCAGCACTAGAACCAATTGACATATAACTTCTTGTAGATTTAGTACCATCAGATACAAATAATGCAGATGTATAACTACCATTTAATTTTTGAGTAGTTACTAATGCTTCTTGATACCATTTTCTAAATTCGTACCATAATGACTTATTAACAGATTCATTAAATAAATAATGATCTCCAGTAGCACTAGTATATGGTGAACCACATTGTTCACACATAGTAATAAACCAGTTAGCTTCACTATCATATCCTAATGGAATACTATTAGGATCAATTGATTTAATTTTCTTTACTACATATTCCATACTTGTAGTATCATTAGCATCTTTAGAGAACCAATGAGTTGGAAGCTCTATATTATTATTATCAAAGAATGTCTTATTATAATATAATACTTCAGTAGATTTTGAGAATGGCATTGTATACATCAAACCATCACCAAATTGTCTACCTTCATTATAATAACCTTCAATATAATCACTCTTTTGATCAGCAGTTAATCCAATAATTTCTTTAGAACCATCTTTACGAGTAATTTCAACATTAGAATCAATTAAATTATCTAAAGCAACTACTTTTTTAGTTACAAGATAACTTGCAACATGATCAGCATAGCAATATGCAATATTTGGTTCCTCACCAGTATTTAATTTGTTAGAAATAGTTTTTTTAACATCATCATATCCTCCACCTGATGTATCAACAACAGTAATGTTTGGATATAATTTTTTAAACTTTTCAATGTATTTTGTTAATACGGGTTGTAAAGTTGTTTTACTCATAGTATGAAGGAATGTTATTGTAACAGGTGTGTTAACATCAAATCCAGTTGTAGGAACATCAAAATTTGCTGTTCCAGTTTTTTCATAATTATTTGTTTTATTCTCACTTGATGATAAAGATGCAGCATAAGCATCAGCATAAGCAACTACTTCATCAAT
>JAEEJT010000154.1 GCA_016282055.1 Bacilli bacterium | reverse complement strand
TATTTCTTAGATTGCATTGTTTCAGGATTCAATGCACATCTTGACATACCTTTATTATCTCTTAATGTTTGATCACTAGCAACACCTTTATAATGTCCTAAATTAAAGCAACCACTATGACAACAAATACAAGGTTTAATATTATCCTCTTCATCATTTAATAACTTAGTAACCCATTCAGGATCAGTTAAGAATTGTCTAGCAACACCCATAGCATCAATTTCATTATTACTGATAGCTTTACTTGCTGTAGATGGATCCATTCTGCCAGCACAAACAACAGGAATATTAACAAATTTCTTAATATGTTTAACTTCTTCTAAGTTACAATTATCTTTCATATATACTGGTGGATGAGCCCAATACCATGCATCATATGTTCCATTATCACAATTTAACATATCATATCCAGCTTCTTCTAAATACTTTGCAGCTTTTTCAGATTCTTCTAAAGATCTACCAACTTCAGTATATTCTTCTCCAGGCATAGCACCACTACAAAAACCTTTAGTCTTAGAAACAACAGAGTAACGTAATGAAACAGGATAAGCAGGACCACAAACTTCTTTAATTGCTTTTACAATTTCAACAGGAAATCTATATTTATTTTCAAAACTTCCACCATACTCATCTTCACGTTTATTAGTATAATCTAAAGTAAATTGATCAAGTAAATAACCTTCATGAACAGCATGAACTTCAATACCATCAACACCAGCTTCTTGACATAATTTAGCAGTTTTTGCAAAAGCTTCAACCATTTTTTTTATTTCTTTTACTTTTAATGGTCTTGACATAACAGTTTCATCCCATCTATTAGGAAGCAAACTACAACTTGCTGTTAAATAACTTACATTTAAAAATGGTTTTAAAACAAAACCTAATGCTTTATTTTTTAAAGCCTTAACCATAATATTATTAATAGCAAGACTTCTACCAAAACCAGCAGTTAATTGAATAAACATTTTACAACCAGTTTTATGGAACTCATCCATAAAAGCTTTTAATTTCTTGAATTTACCTTGACCTTGATATAACCACTTACCCATAATAGTATCTCTAATAGGAGCAATACCAGGTAAAATTAAACCAACATTATTCTTGGCTCTTTCTAATAAAAATTTTGCAGCTTCTTTATCAAAATGATTTGGTTCTAACCAACCAAAAATTGATGTTCCACCCATAGAAGTCATAACTATTCTATTTTTAATTTCACAATTACCAATCTTCCATGGTGTAAACAATGAACTATATTCTTCTTTCATACAATACTCCTTGTACATTATATTTATATAATATCATTTTATTTTGTTTTAATCAATATTATATACTTACATAATAAAAAAAGTTAATAGACATATTTGTCTATTAACTTAATATTAATTAAATTATACCCATCCAAATGATAATACAATAACAAATATTATAATTATTAATACAGTATAAATTAGAGCAGGTAAAAGATTAGCCTTAATTACTTTACCTTCCTTACCAGAAATATTTAATGTTGCACAAGCAGCAACAGCATTATTAACACAAATCATATTACCAATAGCTCCACCAATTGTTTGCATTGCAACAAAAGCAACAGTAGATAAACCTAAAGTTTCAGCAGTTTGATATTGAAGATTTGTAAATAATGTATTAGATACTGTATTAGATCCACTAATAAATGAACCTAAAACACCAATAAATGGTGAGAAGATAGTAAAGAATACTTTACCAGTTTTAGAAACTGTTTCAGCCATATAGAATACCATACTATGCATTCCATCTCCAACTTCATTAGTTCCACTATATCTCATAATCTTTACAAGAGCAAGACCAAATACAATAGTAATAAATGCTCCAACTACTTGTTTACAAGTATTTTTAAATACTTTACCAATATTCTTTCCTGGAACTTTATGAATAGCAAAAGTAATTAATGAAACAATTAAGAATATAATTCCTGGTAAGAATAACCATTTGAAAGTATATTGTGTATTTTCAATACCAAAAATACTTTCAATCTTTAATGCAAATATACCTTTAGTAATAATATCTTTAATCTTAAATTGAGGAATTCTTGTAACAACAAGTAATAAAGCAATTAAAACATAAGAAATCCAAGCAAGCCATAATGGCATATTCTTCTCTTCAGTAATCTCTTCTTCTTTCTTATTAGCTTTCCAATTGTCATCCCATTCACTTTCATCTGGGAATTTCCAAACATTCTTAGGAACAAAAACTTTAAATTTAGCAAATAAAACAACTAAAACTAAACCAATTAATGAACCAACAAGAGATGGAAATTCATAACCAAAGAATGAAATTACAACATAAGGAACTGTAAAACATAAACCAGCTAAAAGACTAAATGGTAATATTTCTAATGCAGGTTTAATTGATTTTTCTTTAGTAAAAAACTTACACATAATAGCAACAGCAATAAATGGTAATAATGTACCAACAATACCATTAGGAATAGCTGTCCAAATTATATTACTTGATTTAAAAGCTTCTGTTGCATAATCATCTAAACAACTAAATGCTTGAGCAACAGGAGTTCCTATAGCACCAAATGAAACACAAGCAGAATCACATATTAAAGCAACACAAGCAGCAGCAACAGGTGGGAAGCCTAAACTAACAAGTAATGGCCCAGCAATAGCAGCAGGTGTACCAAAACCAGCGGCACCTTCAAGGAAAGATACAAACATAAAACCAATAATTATAGCTTGTACTCTAGCATCATCACTAATCTTAGCAAATCCCTTTCGTATACTTGACATC
>JAEEJT010000153.1 GCA_016282055.1 Bacilli bacterium | reverse complement strand
TCATTACACTAGACCAAATATAAATAGTGACGGAATAATTAATATTAAAGATTCTCGTCATCCTGTTATTGAAGAGAATATGTTAAATGATCAAACATTTATTCCAAATGATTTGGTTATGGATAAAGATGATAGTATTCTTTTAATTACTGGACCTAATATGAGTGGTAAGTCTACTTATATGAGACAGATAGCATTAATTGCTATAATGGTTCAAATTGGATGTTTTGTTCCTTGTAAAGAATGTAATATTCCTATTTTTGATTCAATATTTACTAGAATTGGTGCTGCTGATGATATTGTTAGTGGTCAATCTACTTTTATGGTTGAAATGAGTGAGGTTAATAATGCCCTAACTAATGCAACAAGTAACTCTTTAATCTTATTTGATGAGATAGGAAGAGGTACTGCAACATATGATGGTATGGCTTTAGCTCAAGCAATAATAGAATATATTCATGAGAATATTAAATGTAAAACATTATTCTCAACTCACTATCATGAATTAACTAGCTTAGATCAAGATTTAAAGCATCTACATAATGTTCATGTTAGTGCAGAAGAAATTAATGGTGATATTGTTTTTATGCATAAGGTTAAACCTGGTTGTGTTAATAAAAGTTATGGAGTAAATGTTGCTAAACTTGCTAATATTCCACTTGAAGTTATATTAAGAGCAAGTGATATCTTAAATAAACTAGAACAAAATGAAGTAAGAGATTATAAAAACTTATCTATTAATAATTATCAACCACCACTACTATATGATTCAAAGACTGAAAAAGAAACTATTTGTTTAGATAAAATTAAAGAATGTGATTTATATAGTATGAGTCCAATAGATGCGATTAAATTTTTAGATGATTTACAAAAGATTTTAAAATAGGTGACGTATGAATAGTAATGAAAGAAAAATAAAAGTTTTAGATGAACATATTATTAATTTAATTGCTGCTGGTGAAGTTATTGAAAGAGCAAGTAGTGTTGTTAAAGAACTTGTTGAAAACTCAATTGATGCTGGTAGTACTAATATTAATGTTAGTTTAGTTGATTCTGGATTAAAAGAAATATGTGTTAGTGATAATGGATGTGGGATGAATGAGTATGATTGTAAGATTGCTATTCTTCCTCATGCAACAAGTAAAATATCTAATGATAGTGATTTATTTTCTATTCATACATTAGGATTTCGTGGAGAAGCATTAGCTAGTATTATTGCTGTATCTAATACTGTAATTAAAACTTGTGATGGAGTATCTAAAGGCTTTATGATGGGCCTTAAAGGTGGGAAAGTTAGTAGTGAAGCATACATTGGTTTTCCACGAGGAACAGAAATAAAAGTTAAGAATTTATTTTTTAATACTCCAGCTAGATTACAAAACTTAAAAAGTGAAGTACAAGAGTTAAGTTATATTACTGATTTTGTTTGTAAAATAGCTTTAGCTAATCCTCAAGTTGCTTTTAAGCTTACTAATAATGATAAAGTATTATTCCAATCTTATGGTAATGGTAATCTACTTGAAGTTATTAATAATGTCTATGATACATTTACTGCGAAAAATATGATTACTATTGCTAATAGTAATGGACTATTTAAGATTAGTGGATATATATCAAATCTTGCTGTTACTAAATCTAATAAGAATAATATGACAATTATTGTTAATAATCGAATTGTAAGAAATTATTCTATTATATCAAGTATTCTAGAAGGATATAATACTCTTCTTACTGTAGGTAGATTTCCTGTTTGTGTTATTGAAATATTCGTTGATTATTCTTTAGTTGATGTTAATGTTCATCCAACAAAGAGTGAAGTGAGATTTAGTGATGAAGAGAAATTAACTTCATTAATTAGTGAAACTATTAGAAAAACTTTACTAAATTCAAATCTTGTTGTTAATAATGATGAACAAGTATTAACTCAAGAAGAGTTTAATAATCCTTTTGATTATGAAGAGGAAGTAGAAGAAGAAAGTTTAGATGAAGAAAGTTTAGAAGAAGATTCATTAGATGAACAAAATGATACAAGTGAAGAAATAGTTGATAATTATGAAAACTCTAAGATTGAAAATCAAATGACTTTTGATTTTAAAGAAAATGTTTCTAAATATGAAAATGTTTATGAAGAAAAGAAAAAAGAAGAAGTTAAGAAACAAGAGTTTGTGCAACAAGAGTTAGATTTTGTTAATAAAAAAGTAATTGATATTAATGATAAAAATAAGATTAGTAAATTATATTACATTGGTCAATTATTTGGAACTTATATTCTAGCTCAAAATGATAATGAATTTTATGTTATTGATCAACATGCTGCAAATGAAAGAATCAATTATGAAAAGATTTTAAAAGAACTTGAGAAAGAAAATGTTGTTAGTTATGAAATAATGTTTCCTGTTAAACTTACTTTTACACCAAATGAAGCATTGTTAGTAAACGAGAATATGGATAAGATTAATAAACTTGGTATTACTTTAGATGATTTTGGTGGGGGAAGTTTTATTGTTAGAACTATTCCATTATGGATTAATCAAAATGATATTAATAATTACGTTGAAACTATTATTAGCGAAATCATTAATGATAGAAGACAAGATAGAATGGAATTTTTAGATAATATGGCTAAATCTATGGCTTGTAAAAGAAGTGTAAAGGCTAATGAATATTTATCTAGTATGCAAATTGATTATCTACTAGAAGATTTAGTTAAATGCACTAACCCTTATACATGTCCTCATGGTAGACCTATTATTATAAAATATTCTAAATATGAAATTGAAAAGTGGTTTAAACGTGTACAATAAAGATAAAAAAATAGTTGTTATAACAGGTCCAACTGCAATTGGTAAAACTGATTTATCATTAAAACTTTGCAAGGAATTTAATGGTGAAGTAATTAACTGTGATGCTTCTAGTTTTAAAAAGTATTTAAATATTGGTACAAGTAAACCTGATTTAACTAAAACTAGTATTAAACATCATTTAATTGATATTATAGAACCTACTTTAAATTATTCTGTTAGTGATTTTCAAAAAGAAGCAAGATTATTAATTGATGATATTATTTCAAGAAATAAAGTTCCTTTTATTATTGGTGGAAGTGGATTATATATTAATAGTTTAATATATGATTATAAGTTTTCTAGTTCTAAAAGAAGTATTGATTTTTCTAATTATACAAATGAAGAATTATTTTCT
>JAEEJT010000152.1 GCA_016282055.1 Bacilli bacterium | reverse complement strand
ATTCTTTAGTTCTTACTTGAATGATTCTACTCAATTAAGTTATATTAAAAAGTTATTGAAAGATTAAAACTTCCCAAAAGGGAAGTTTTTTAATATTTAGTATTGACAAGTATACTTTGCAAGTATATAATATATATGACAAGTGTACTTGTCAAGGAGATTATTATGGAAAAAGTTTTTATTTATTATTCTAATACTGGTAATGGTGATATTGTTGCAAATAAGTTAAGTAGTTATAATATTGCTATTAAAAAAATATGTTCTAATTATAAATTAAGTAGTAATTTATTTATTGCTATGTTAACTGGAGGATTTAAAGCTATATTTAATCGTAACGTAAAGATTAAAGATTTTGATTTTAATATAAGTGAGTATGATGAAGTAATTATAGGTAGTCCTATCTGGGCTGATAGATTAAGTGCTCCTATTAATTCTTTACTTAAAAAACTTGATTTAAGTGATAAAAAAGTAAGTCTTATTTTATATAGTGGTGGAGAAGAAATAATTAGAGCAATTGATCAAGTTAAATTCTTTTGTCCTAATGCTAGTATTATTACTTTGCATGAACCTAAAAAAAATGATAGTGAATTAGAAAAGTTAGGAGTATTTTATGAATAAAGATGAGATATTAAAAAGAGCACAAGAAGAAGGTAAGGGTAAAGATTTAGTTGATTTTTCTATCCAACAAAGGAGTGCATACTTAGCTTACTTTATAGGCATAGTGCTTATTATGGTTGTTGATGTAATAGAAGCTATAGTATTTAGGAAAATCAATTATGGGTCAAATATGGTGCTATTTTCGATGTGTTTTATAGCATTTCTATATAAATTTATAAAATTAAAGAAAAAACATGAATTATTAGTTTCTTTAATTTATGGATGCATTTCTTTAATGTTTTTAGTACTTTGGGTATTAAAATTAGTAGGAGTTATTTAATAATGAAAAAGGAATTGAGATTATTAAATAGACTATCTTTAGTTAGAAAAGAAAAAGGATTAAGTCAATTAGAATTATCTAGACTTGTTGGAGTATCAAGAAATACTATAAGTTCTATTGAAACAAATCAATATGAACCTACTGCAAAACTTGCCCTACTTTTATCTATTGCTTTAGATCTTAAATTTGAAGACATATTTTATTTTGAAAATGAGTAGTTTTTATAAACTACTTTTTTTATTTTGCTTATTGACTTTTAGTGATTGAGAGACTATAATTATATTATGAAATTGATAATCATTCTCAAATTGGAGGTTTATTATGTATAATACTAAACAAAAGATGGTTATTTTAGATTATTTAAAGAATAATTCTAATCGTTGCTTTACTGTTGATGAGTTAAGAGATGAATTAAATAGTACAAATATTAAGGTTTCTGTTGCTACATTATATAGATATCTTGATAATCTAACTAGTGATAATAAGGTTAGAAAGTTTGTTATGGATAATGTCAGCAAAGCTTGTTATCAATTTATTGATGATGATGATTGTCATAATCATTTTCATATGATTTGTACTAAATGTAATAAATTAATTCATTTAGAGTGTGAGGAAGTCGATGAGTTTATTAAACATGTGAGTAGTAATCATAAGTTTAAGATTGATCTATCTAGGGTTGTATTTTATGGATTATGTGAAGAGTGTGGAGGTAGTAAATAATGACTTGGGATACTTTTTTAGATGTTTTATTAGATGCTTTAAAAGACAGTAGTTTAGTTTTGGCTGTTGTTTTTTTGGTTCATGTAATTTTATCTTTACTTGAAATTCAAATGACAAAAGTTTTAAAAAAGAATAATCAATTATCACCATTATTTGGATCTATGTTTGGCTTGATTCCTCAATGTGGAATAAGTGTTGTTAGTAGTGATTTATATATTAAAGAACATATTACAATGGGTACACTTGTTGCTGTATTCTTATCTTGTAGTGATGAAGCTGTTCCTTTAATGATTGCTGCTCATAATGAAAAGACTTTATGGGTAATTGTATTATTGTTATGTAAATTTGTTATTGGTTTTATCGTAGGTTTTGTTACTGACAAGATAATTAGAGATAAAAAACATGTAAAAGAACATCTTGATGAATGTGATTGTGATCATGATGAGATTCATACTGGATGTTGTGGACATCATATTGATGATGAAGAAGAAGGTAAATTTCATAAATATTTCTTACATCCTTTACTTCATAGTTTAAAAATATTTTTATATGTTTTTATTATTAATATGATTTTTGGTTTAATTATTGCTTTCGTTGGTGAAGAAAACTTCTCTAACTTTATTGAAAGTAATAAATATCTAACTCCACTTTATGCAACTTTAATTGGTTTAATTCCAAATTGTGCTTCAAGTGTAGTAATTACAGAATTATTCTTATTAAATAAAATTAAATTTGGTGCAGTTTTAGCTGGTTTACTTGTTAACTCTGGACTTGGTTTAATCTATTTATTTAAGGATAAGAAACATAGAAAGAATGCTTTAATTATTGTTTGTATTTGTTTTACTGTTTCATTAGTGATAGGGTATTTAGCTTCTATCATATTTGGATTTTAAAAAATAAACTCATGAGTTTATCTTATGAGTTTTTTATTTTACTAATTATAAATATTAGTGTATAATAAATGGAGTTTATTAATCAGAAAGAGTTAATTATATGAAAAAGAAACAAATTAGTCCAAAAACTAAAGAGAAAAGAATAATATTAGCAACATCAATAATAACACTAGTAAGTTTTTTATATAAAATTGGAATTGGTATAATGACAATGTCTATTGTATTATTAATAGCTTCCATTCCAACACTTATGATTTTTTGTGCCAAATTATTATTTGTTAATAATGTAACTAAAACTAGGGATAAAAAGAAGAAAGCATACTTTTTTATAATGCTTTCTACTCTTATTTATTCATTAATTTTTATTGCTTTCGTTGTTTTAAAAGTAAATGGAATTGATATTTCTAATAATAATACTTATGATGGATATAAATCCTTTATCATTTTATTCTTAATAATTACTTTTGCTTTATCAATAAAGAATTTAAAAACAGCTTTAGAAAAAACAGATATTATGGTAATTGGTTTAAAAGAGATTACTTTTGTTAGTTGTTTATCTGATCTTGTTATTATTGAAGAGTTTGTATCAAGAATTATTTTACATTATTATAATATTACTTTATTATATATTATTAATTCTTATTTTACATTAGTTATTGGTAGTATAATGTTTATTATAAGTTTTATAATGTTAATTAGATGGATTAGATATAAAGTAGAAATTTAAAAGGGAAGTTATTTAATGACTTCCCTTATTTTCTATTTAAAATTTGCACCAAATGGTAATAATGATAATTGAGCTAATTTGAAGCATTGTTTTCCAAATGGAATTCCAATAATTGTAATGCACCATAATAATCCAGCAAATAAAAAGCCTACAGCTAGTTCAAATCCACCTAATAATAACCAAATAATGTTTGCAATTGGATGTTTATCAAAATGAGTATTTACATTTTTTCCAATTGGCCAAATAATTAATCCAGCGATTTTAAAGCATTGTTTTCCAAATGGGATACCAATAATTGTAATGCACCATAATACACCTAATAAAAAGTAAGCTATAGCACCCCATAGACCTGTAAAAATGAACCATAAAATATTACCTAATGTTTTCATAAATCCTCCTTATAAGTAATAAATACATTTGAATTGTATCACTTAAAACTAATAGTGTCAATAATAAAAGACTGCTTTTAAAAAGCAGTCTTTATGTTTAAGCATTTAAATGTTTTTAATTATTTTATCAAGTATTTTTTTAAGCATTATAGCTTCATCAGTAGTTAAGTCAATGCATTTATTTTTCATCATATTCATTGGAACTTGTAAAGCTTTATCTTGTAATTCCATTCCAGTAGATGTTACTTCAATGATTTGAACTCTTTCATCAACTTCATCTCTTGATAATGTTATGTAACCTTTACTCTTTAGTTTTCTTATTAGTGGGGAAATTGTACCTGTATCTAGGTATAATAATCTGCCTAATTCGGTTACTTTTAGTTTTTTATATTGCCATATAGCCATCATTGCTATATATTGAGTATAGGTAAGGTCTAGATCATCAAGAAGAGGTTTATATTCTCTTATTACTTCTTTACTTGCAACATATAATGGAAAGCATAGTTGATTTTCTAGTCTTAAACAATCATATTTATCCATTATTTTAGTGCAGCAAGAATATCTTCTTTGCTTGTTACTCCTACAAACTTTTTAACAACATTACCATTTTTGAATACAAGAAGTGTTGGAATACTTACAACATTAAATCTTTCACTTAATTCTGGATCATCATCAACATTAATTTTACCAACTTTATATTCTTTATATTCGCTAGCTATTTCATGAACTACTGGAGCTTGCATTTTGCAAGGCATACACCAATCAGCATAGAAATCAACTAAAACATTACCATCTTTTACTAATTCATCAAAATTTTTATTATTTAAATCTAATAAACTCATAATTAATCCTCCTTATTTGTCATTGTTTAAATACTTTATAATATCAATAGCTGCTTTTGCTCCTTCATAACAAGCTTTATTTATTTGAAGAAGACCTCCAGATATGTTACCTGTAGCATATATACCATCAATATTTGTTTTCATATTCTCATCAGTTTTAATATTTTCTCCATTTACTAAAATACCCAGTTTTTTAGCAAAGTCAACTCCTCCAGCAACTCCTAAAGCAATAAATACTCCACGAGTTTCAAGTCTTGTTCCATCTTCAAATTCAACGTACTCTAAAACTTCATTTCCACCAAGAGATTTAATCTTTCTGGTATCTACTTTAAAGTCTGTTTCTTTCTTTAATTCTAATCCATTAGTAAGTATTGTAATATCATCAGTAACATTTTTTAAATCATTAGCCTCAGCTAAAGCATAATTATCATTACCAATTACACATACTTTCTTTTTTCTGTAGAAGAAGCCATCACATATAGCACAGTAGCTAACACCAAGTCCTTCATATTTATCAAGATTTTGAATGTTTGGTTTTATTTTTTTGTTTCCTGTAGCTATAACAATAGATCTTGCTTGATAATCTTTATCAATTGTTTTTACTGTAAAGATATTGTTATCTATCTTAATATCTATAACTTCACTATCAATAACATCTATACCAAGATTTCTTGCTTGATTTATTCCATTATTGTATAAGTCTTTTCCGCTTATACCATTTGGAAATCCATAAAAGTTATCGATCTTGTGAGCTTTTTCTAGTTGAGATTCTCCATGATATAATACCAAGACATCCTTATTTCCTCTTTTTAAATATAGACTTGCTGATATTCCCGCTGGACCAGCACCAATGATGATTGCATCTAACATATTATAATCCTAATAATTCTTTAATTTTGTCTTCCATAATGTCTGGTTTTTCAACTGGAGATACTCTTAATACAACGTTACCTTCTTGGTCAACTAAGAATTTTGTAAAGTTCCATTTAATATCATTTGGTTTTTTACAAGTTTTTGATAAACCTTTTACCATTTTCATAGCTATTTTATGAGCTTTCCCTTGAATTAATTCTTCGTTTGAATTTTCTTTTAGGTAAGTAAATAGTTTATCTTCATTCTCACCATTTACATCAATCTTTTTAAATTGATTAAATGTTGTTTGATATTTAGCAGTACAAAATTCATGAATTTCATTGTCATCTCCTGGAGCTTGATGTCCAAATTGATTACATGGGAAATCTAATACTTCTAATCCTTTATCAT
>JAEEJT010000151.1 GCA_016282055.1 Bacilli bacterium | reverse complement strand
ATTGATAAATCTATTAATTTATTAAATAATTCTTCTAATAAACCTAATAATAATTTTAATGAAAATTCTAATAAATTAAATCAAAAAAATCCTAAAATTCTTCATAATAATATTAATAATAATCTTTAAATAATAACTTAACTAAAGTCAATAATAATTCCTTAAATAATAATTCTAATAGTATTAGTAATAATTTTAATGATATTAATAATAACTCTTTAAATAATTCTACTACTAATAATAATCTTAATCAAGTAAAATCTTTAAATGATAATAATTTAAATAATTCAAATATTAATGATTTAAATAAAAATAATTCTATATTAAATTTAGACTCTAATAATAATAACAACCTTAATAACTTTAATAACCCTAATAACTCTAAAAATGATTTTATTGAAAGTATGTCAAAAATTTCAAAATCCAGGACCAATAAAAAAAGAGTCCAATTTAATATTAAAGATCCACCTGATTCACGTGACTCAGATATAGATCAAATGGATTTAGTTAACAATAATATTAGACCTGAAAAACATACCCTATTAGCCAGAAAAGTTAATATGGAACCATATAATTTAGCTAATGATTTAGCTAATACTAAATGTGATATAACTTTTGCTCAAATTTTAGATATATGTCCTAAACTTAGATCAGAATTAAATAAAGATTTAAAATTAGAAAAATTTAAAATAACTAATTCTTTAAATTTAAATGATAATTTCATATATAATTATGAGTCCACTAATACCAAATCTAATACCTTTAATGAAGATGATTTGGGTATTGTTCTATCGTCAGTAGATAATTTAGATAGTAAGTTATTGGTTGATTCAGGTAGTAATCTTAATTTAATTTCTTATAAATATTTTAATAGTTTACCTGGAGAATACGAACCTGTAGGTATTTGCCATGGTCGTATTTGCGAAGCTTTATGTGATAATACTGTTACTGATTCTATCGTGGTTCGTATAAATGTTACCATTAATACTTATTCTTTTACAGCAGATTTTTGTATTGTAAACAATGACTCTAACTATTTTGATTTATTGATAGGTCTCAAGACTATTGCAGATAATAAATTATTTATTCATCCTATTTCCAAAACCTTATGTCATTTTGTTACTTATAATACTTTTGAAATTATTACTCCATTGTTAGAAAATCAAGATTCTGAAATAGTTACTTGTTTTATTAAGCGTATTGATACGGATATGAATTATAATTCTTTTGATTATAATATTTCTATTGACAATTCTAAAAATTTAATTAATTTTGAAAATTACACGCCACATGTCTCAAATATTTATTTTGATTCTAATGTTCCACAATCTTGTTCAAATAATAAAAATTCCTCGGTATCAGTTACACAAACTGCAATTAATGATAAAAATTCTTATTCATTTGAACCGCAAACAGATTTATCTAAAGAAGAAAATTTTTCACCTATTGGATATATTTATTCAGACTATTTTCAATCTAAACTTGATCCACAATATCAAGATGTAATTACCGACATTTTGGTAATTTTTATTGATATTGTTGCCACGTCCTCTGAACAGCTTTCACCTTCTTTACTTCAACCTCATCATATTGAATTGGTTAAAGGTGCTGTTCCTTTTAAAAGTAAATTTTATAAACTTAATAAAATTAAATCTGATGCTTTAAAAGCCGAATTAACTAAATTAATTAATAATGGTTTAATTGTTCCTTCTAAATCTTCATGGTCTTCTCCTATTGTTTTAGTTATTAAAAAGAATGGTAAATGGAGATTATGTACAGATTTTAGAAAACTTAACGCACTTACTGTACCTGATTCTTATTCTTTACCTAATATTGATGAAATTTTTAGTGGTTTAGGCGGTGCCAAAATTTTTTCTACTTTAGATTTATTCTCTGGTTACCACCAAATTAAAATGGCTGAGGACAGTATTGATCTTACCAGTTTTACTACTAAATTTGGTAACTTTGTTTATAAAGTTATGCCGTTTGGTTTAACGGGTGCACCAGCCACTTTCCAAAGAGAAATGAATCGCATTCTTTTTGACTTATTAGGAAAGTGTATTTTTGTTTTTCTTGATGATATCCTAATTTTTTCTAATACTGTTGAAGAACATATTATTCATCTTAAACAAGTTTTCGAGATTTTCCGTAAGTACAAAGTGAAAATCAACATTGAGAAATGTTGCTTTTTCAAGGAGGAGGTAGAGGTACTCGGCCATGTCGTTACCAAAAATGGCCTCAAGACAATTAAATCGAAAGTTGATGCGATAGCTAAATGGACTAAACCAGAAAATATATCAGAACTTCGATCATTTTTAGGTTCTGTTGGCTACTATAGAAAATTTATAAATAATTTTGCTATGTTGGCTGCGTCATTGTATAAACTTTTAAGAAAGAACGTTCCTTTTGTATGGAATGATATTCATCAGAATAGTTTTAATCAATTAAAAGAAGCATTAATTTCTGCACCAATTTTACATTACCCTGATTTTAATAAACAATTTATTATTAGAACGGACGCTTGTAAGGATGGAATTGGAGGTGTTTTATTACAAAAAGATGAAGTTGATGGAATAGAATACCCAATTCATTTTATTAGTAGATCTTTAAATAAAGCTGAATCTAATTACAGTACGACAGACTTGGAAGGTACTGCTGTGTATTATTGCGCAAAAGAATTTAAATATTATATATCAGGAAATAAATTCGAAACAATTCTTTATACAGACCATAAACCTTTACTT
>JAEEJT010000150.1 GCA_016282055.1 Bacilli bacterium | reverse complement strand
GAAGGTGAAGAGTTTGGTTATGTTTTAGAAGGTAGTGTTTTTGTTATAAATGGCGGTAAAGAATATGAATGCAAGAAGGGTGAGAGTTTTTATTATATTACTAATAAAAAACATTATCTTAAAAATAAAGGAAATGAGACTTGTAAATTATTGTGGATAAGTACTCCACCAAATTTTTAAAAGGAGAATTATATGATTAAAGAAGAGAAAATTATTGAATTAATAGATGTAACAAAAAGTTTTGATGATAATACTGTTGTTGAAGACTTTAACTTTTATGTACGAAAAGGAGAATTTATTACATTCTTAGGACCTTCTGGATGTGGTAAAACAACAACACTTAGAATGATTGCTGGTTTTGAAATGCCAACTAAAGGTAAAATTTTATTAAATGGAGTAGATATTACAAATCTTCCTCCTTATAAAAGACCAGTTAATACAGTATTTCAAAGATATGCTTTATTTCCTCATTTAGATGTTTTTGATAATATTGCTTTTGGTTTAAAATTAAAGATGGTTGAAACTGACAAAGTTAATAAAAAAGGCCAAAAAGTGATGAGACATTTAACAAAACAAGAAATAAGTGAAAAAGTTACTAAAGCTTTAAAGATTGTTGATCTTGAAGGATTTGAATGGAGAGATATAGCAACTCTTTCTGGTGGACAACAACAAAGAGTAGCTATAGCTAGAGCTATTGTTAATGAACCTCAAATATTACTTCTTGATGAACCTCTTGGTGCACTTGATTTAAAGATGAGAAAAGAAATGCAAATCGAATTAAAAGAAATGCATAAAAAGTTAGGAATTACATTTATTTATGTAACTCATGATCAAGAAGAAGCATTAACAATGAGTGATACTATTATTGTTATGAATGATGGTGTTATTCAACAAATTGGTACTCCAATTGATATTTACAATGAACCAAAGAATGCATTCGTTGCTGACTTTATTGGTGAAAGTAATATCTATAATGGTACTATTGTAAGTAGTAATACAGTTAGATTTTTAAATCATGTATTTGAATGTGTTGATGAATTCCCTAAAAATGAAATTGTTGATGTTGTAGTAAGACCTGAAGATGTTGAACTTGTTAATGCTGAAAAAGGAATGATTAAAGGATTAATAAGTGATAAAGTATTTAAAGGTGTTTATTATGAATATACTTTAATGGTTGGAAATAATGAAGTTGTTTGTCAAGATACAAGAAACTTTGAAGTTGGAGATACTAAAGGCATTAATATTGTTCCAGATTCAATTCATATTATGAAAAAAGACTTTATTAATAATACATATGAAGGTGTTATTAATAAAAATGGTAATGTTGAATTTGCTGGTGGAGAATTTGAATGTGACTTAACTCAATTTATAGAAGGTTCTTATCTTGATGAAGATGGATATATTATTAGTAAAGAAGGAAAAAAATATGATTTTACTAATGCTAATGTTAAAGTTGAATTTGGTTTAAATGATATTGAAATTATTGATAATGAAGAAGATGGAGTAGTTTCAGGTGAGATTATTTCTATTATCTATAAAGGAGACCATTATCAATTTATTATTAGAACAGAAGATTTTGAAGATTTTGTTGCTAATAGTGAATGGTTATGGAATGAATTTGATAAAGTAAGTGTAAAAGTTAATAAAGATAAGATTAAACTTTCTTTAAAACAAGAGGTTAAAGAATATGAAGTCATTTAGATTTTCAAGAAAATTACTTTCAATTCCTTATTTATTGTTTTTAATTTTCTTTGTTCTTATACCAACTTTAATTATCTTTTATTATGCATTTACAGATAGTAATGGTAGTTTTTCTTTTGGTAATATCGTTGATTTTGTTCAAGGAAAAGCTAAAGTTGTTGATTTGATTAGAAGTTTCCTACTTGCTTTTATCAATACAGTTTTATGTTTGATAATAGCTTATCCACTCGCTTTAATTTTAAGTAATAAAAAATATAATAAAAGTTATATTATTGTCTTAATGTTTTTAATGCCAATGTGGATAAACTTTGTATTAAGAACAGCTGCAACTCGTGATTTATTACGTTGGATTGGTCTTGATGGTGGAATTTATACATATACAGCATCTATTATTGGTCTTGTATATAATTATTTACCATTTATGTTATTACCTTTATATTCAACAATGTTAAAAATGGATAGAAGTTTAATTGAAGCTAGTGCTGATTTAGGTGCCAAACCTCATCAAACATTCTTTAAGACTATTGTTCCTATGACTGTTCCTGGTATTATAAGTGGTGTTACAATGGTATTTATGCCAACAATGTCATCATATGTTATTATTGATATAATGAGTGAAAGAAAGATAGCTATTTTAGGTAATTTAATTGAAGATAGTTTCAACTTATCTAGTTGGAATGGTGGAAGTTTCGTGGCTTTAATTATGTTAATTATTATTGCTATAACTTCATTCTTAACTCGTAACATTGAAAAAGATGGTACTGTTAGAGGTGGATTATGGTAGGAAATAGATATAAACTTAAAAAAATACTAGCTATTGTTTATGTATTATTACTATTAATAGTTTTATATGCTCCTATTTTAGTTTTAATAATATTTAGTTTTACTGATTCTGATACTTTAGGTATTTGGAATGGATTCACTTTTGATTTGTATAAAAATATATTTAATAATTCAACAATTCTTGAAGCACTTAGAAATACTATTGTTGTTGCTATAACTAGTTCAGTTTTATCAACAATTATTGGTACTATGGGTGCTATTGGTATATATTATAGTAAAGGAAGAGCTAAAAGAACAATGAGTTTCTTAAGTCAAATACCTGTAATGAACGCTGAAATAGTAATGGCTTTATCTTTAACATTATTATTTACAGTTTTAGGTATTAAATCTTCATTCTTTACATTAATTATTGGTCATATTGTATTAACTGCACCATTTGTAGTATTAAGTATTAATCCAAAACTTCAACAAATGGACCCAAATGAATATGAAGCTGCTCTTGATTTAGGAGCAACTCCAACAAGAGCCTTATTTAAAGTAATGATTCCTGAGATTATGCCTGGTATTTTAACTGGATTCTTACTTTCTATTACTTTATCTTTAGATGATTATATTATTACTGCATTCTTAAGAAATAAAAACTATAATACATTATCAACATATGTTCAAGGTGTTACTGCAAAAGGACCACTTCCTAATGTATTAAGAGCTCTAACTACATTTATCTTTATCTTTATTTTTTTT
>JAEEJT010000016.1 GCA_016282055.1 Bacilli bacterium | reverse complement strand
TTACAATAACAAGAGACTACAGGCGAATTTAAAAGGCATGACTCCCGTTGAATTTGGAAATCATGCCAATCCTTATTTGTTACCTTTAGTTATTTAATTATTTTAATGCTTTGTGTGTCCACTTTATGGGACTCAGTTCAAATGTCTAAAGATTATGTTGCACATATAAGAATTTATAAGTCCTATAATTGTCTTGATTAATGAGTTAAAAGGTAAATAGTTTTTATTTACAAACGGGATTAATATCCCGTTTTCTTATGTTTACAGATAAAAAGTAAATTTAAACTATTTATGATAGTTCATATCATGACATTATTAGGCATTTAGATTAAGAAGGATAAACAAGAATTAAAAATTGCGATTAAATAACGAGTCGACTCGTCATTTAATCGAAAAAATATTGACTCTATTAGTTTTATGTATTATAATAAAATTAATTAAGGAGATTATATCTATGTACATAAAAAGAGATATTGAAGAATCAATAAGAAATGCTGAAAAATCTTTTCAAGCTATAGTTGTTTATGGTTCAAGACAAGTTGGTAAATCAACTACTATTGATATGATATTTGGTGAGAGATTTAAAAGCGTCACTTTAGATGATATAAATGAAAGAGAACTTGCATTATCAAATCCAAAAGGTTTCTTAGAAGTTCATCCATGGCCCGTAATTATTGATGAAGTACAAAAGGCACCAAATATTTTAAGTGAAATAAAAATTGTTATTGATGAACAAAGAAAAAAATGGATGAAGAATAATGAACCTAGACAATTAATGTATATTTTAACTGGTTCTAATCAGTTTGAATTGCAACAAGGTATATCTGAATCTCTTGCTGGTAGAGCATGTATTTTTAATATGGCATCTATGAATCAATTCGAGATTCAAGGCTTAACTGGTTCATTATTTAATCCTGATATAACTGATTTGATTAATAAAGAGAGTAAATCTACTATAACATATAAAAACAAAAAAGAAATCTTTGATATTATATTTAAAGGTGGTATGCCTGATATAGTTTCAAATAATTCAGATAGAAACTTGTATTATAAATCTTATTTTGATACGTATATTGAAAAAGATGTTCTTAAACTTATTGCTGTAAGTAATGAAATGCAATTTAGAAGATTTGTTTCTTATTTAGCTTTAAGAACAGCTCAACAAGTAAATTATGAAGTATTTGCCAGGGAACTTGGTATTGATACTCAAACTATAAAAAGATGGTTATCAATATTGATTACATCTGGTATTATTACACTTTTAAATCCCTATATGGCAAATATTTCTAATAGAATAATAAAGGCATCAAAACTATATTTTATGGATACAGGATTATGTGCGTATCTTTGTAAATGGCCGAATGCTGAGATGTTAGAAGATTGTGCAATGAGTGGAGCATTTTTTGAAACTTTTGTTGTTACAGAAATAATAAAGAGTTTTTATAATCATAATATTGATTGTAAAAATTATTTGTATTACTATAGAGATATTGATCAAAAAGAAATCAATATTTTATATATTGAAAATAATGCAATTTATCCTATAGAGATTAAAAAAGGTGAAAATCCAAGTAAGCCAAATAAGAACTTTAATGTGTTAAATAAATATGGTTTAGAAATAAAACCAGGGCTTGTTATTGATACTTGTGATAAAATTAGACCTATAAATGATAAAGTATATTATTATCCTGTATATTTATTAGGACAATAATCTTAGTTTTAGTTTATAGACATATTTATAATCTTGACATAATTTGTGAAATTATGTAAAATATATATATAAAAAAAGGTTATATGTTTATTATTTAAGGAGGAAAACCTATGCCAATTGAAGCTGGAGATATTAAAAACGGATTAACTCTTTTAATAGATGGAAATATCTATCAAGTTTTAGAGTTCTTACATGTTAAACCTGGTAAAGGTGCAGCAATTTTAAAAACAAAATTAAAGAACTTAAGAACTGGTGGAATTGTCGAAAGAGCATTTAATACATCAGTTAAATTTGATCAAGCTCAAATCGATAAAAAAGAAACTCAATTTTCTTATGCTGCAGATGGAACATATTACTTCATGGATATGGAATCATATGAAATGTATGAATTACCTGAAGAAGTAATTGGTTTCAATAAAAACTTCTTAATTGAAGGTGCAACTGTTACTGTTAGATTCTTTGAATCTGAAATTTTATCAGTTGATTTACCTGAAAAGATGGTTTTAACAGTTACTGAAACTACTGGAGCTGTAGCTGGAAATACTCAATCTACTGCAACAAAAGATGCAGTTGTTGAAACTGGTTTATTAGTTAAAGTTCCATTATTTGTTAAAGAGGGTGACAAGATTATTGTTACTACATCTGATGGAAAATACGGAGGAAGAGCTTAATAAGCTCTTTTTTTGCATATGGGAAAAGTAGCATTAGTTACAGGTGGAGCAAGAGGTATAGGTAAGAGTATTGTATTAGAACTTGCTAAAAGTGGATATGATATTTGTATAAATTATAATAATAGTTGTGATGAAGCTAATAAATTAGTTTTAGAAGTAAAGAAACTTAATGTTAAATGTATTTGTGTTAAGTGTGATGTTTCTAAAGAAAACGAAGTAGATAATATGTTTAATATTATTGAATCAAAGTTAGGTGGATGTGATATAGTTATTAATAATGCTGGAATTGATTTACCTAATTTATTTCAAAATAAAACAGTAGAAGAGTTTAAGAAAACTCTTGATGTTAATTTAATTGGAGCATTTATTGTTAGTAAGAGATGTTATAAATATATGTATGAGAAGAAGTGGGGTAGAATTATTAATATTTCTTCAACGAATGGAATTAATTCATATTACCCTATGTGTATAGATTATGATGCTTCTAAAGCAGCACTTATATCTCTTACGCATAATCTTGCTATACAGTTTGCACCTTTTATTAATGTTAATTGTATTTGTCCTGGTTTTATTGGTACAGAAAATGAATTAAAAGATTATGATGAAGACTTTTTAAAAGTTGAACTTGATAAGATTATGGTTCATAGATTTGGTGATCCTTTAGAAGTTGCTAAACTTGTTAAGTTTTTAGTTAGTGATGATGCTAATTATATTAATAATACTATTATTCGTATTGATGGTGGTCAATACGGTAGCTGTTAGGAGAAGTAATGATATACAATATAGAAACAATCAATGAAATTGTTGTTAGACAAAGAAATTATTTTAATACTAATGTTACTTTAGATGTTAATTTTAGAATTAACCAATTAAAGGTTTTAAAAAATGCTATATTAAGTCATGAAATGGATTTAATTGAAGCATTAAATAAAGATTTAGGAAGATGTGAGACTGAAGCTTATTTTTGTGATATTGGCAGTGTAATCTTAGAGATTAATGAAATGATTCATGGTTTAAAGAAATGGAATAAGCCTGATAGACTTTATAGTGGTTTATTAAACTTTCCATCAATTAGAACTAATGTATATAAGATGCCATATGGAGTAAGTCTTATCATTAGTCCTTTTAACTTCCCAGTACTTCTTTCTTTAGGAGTCCTTGCAGCTAGTATTAGTGGAGGTAACACTAGTATTATTAAAGCTAGTAGTAAATCTAAAAATACAACATTATGTTTACAAAAGATAATAAAAGAAAGTTTTGATGAAAAGTATATTACTTTAATTGATGGTGGACATGATGTGGCTGATATGTTACTTAATGAAAGGTTTGATAAGATATTCTATACAGGAAGTCCAAATGTAGGTAAACATGTATTAGAATGTGCTAGCAAGAATCTAACTCCTGTTAGTCTTGAGTTAGGTGGAGAGAATGGTAATTGGTGTATTATAAGAAAAGATGCTAATTTAAAAGATGCAGCAAGAAAGATTGCTTTCTTTAAGGCTTGTAATTCTGGTCAAATTTGTATTAATATTAATCAAGTTGCTGTTAGTAAGGAAGTTAGCAAAGAGTTTATTGATTTATTAATTAAAGAGTTTAATAGACAACTTGGATATAATATTATTAATAATAGAGAGTATTCTAGTTTAATTAACGAGAAGGCTTTTATTAATTGTAAAGATATCGTTGAAAAATATAAGGATAGAATAGTATTTGGTGGTACTGGTAATATTAATACTTTAAAGTTTTCTCCTACTATTTTATATCCTATGAGTTATAATGATGCTATATGTAATTATGAATTATTTAATCCTATTCTACCTATTATTGAATATGATGATGATAATGTTAATGAAATACTTAATGTAATTAGAAAAAGAGAACATGGACTTGCTTTATATATTTTTACTAAAAATGTTAAATGGGCAAATAAGGTCATGAAGACTATGCAATTTGGTGGAGGATGTATAAATGAAGTGTGTGTCCATATGATGGTAAAAGGTGCTCCATTTAATGGTACAGGTCATTCTGGAATGGGTGCTTATCATGGTAAATGGGGTTTTATGGAGTTTACTCATCCAACAACAATTCTTTATGGTAAAACAAGATTTAACTTACATTTAAGAGAACATCCTTATAATAAGAAAAAACTTGCTATAATTAAAAAGTTTGAAAAGTAAAAGAAAACCAGTTTGTTTAAAAACAAACTGGTTATTTTTTTAGTTTTTCATTTATTTTAGTTAAAGCAAGCATTATACTAAGTTTACCGTATTCATAAGTTAAGCCACCTTGCATATACATGGTGTATGGCTCTACAACTGGAGCATCACAACTTAGTTCTATTGTACTTCCTTGAGTGAAACATCCTGCTGCCATTACTTCATCAAATGGATATCCTGGCATAGGACTTGCTTGAACATATATATTAGAGTCAACTGGACTAGATGCTTGTAATCCTTGAGCGAATGCTACTAAATTTTGTTTAGAGTTTAATTCTACTGTTTGGATTATATCTGTTCTATATTCATTATATCTTGGTTTGACATTATTAAATCCCATTTTTTCTAACATATATGATGCAAACACTTGAGTTTTTAAAGCTCCCTTTACAGCATTTGGTGCCATAAAGACTCCTTTAAAGAAACTTATGTTTTGATTAAAGTTTGCTCCTAAGTCTTTACCTATTCCAGGTGCTGTTAGTCTATCAGCAATCATTTCTATGTATTTAGTCTTTCCGGCGATATATCCTCCAGTAGAAGCTATTCCTCCTCCTAGGTTTTTCATTAAAGAACCTACGGTAATATCTGCTCCTACATCTCCTGGTTCTTGTTTTTCAACAAGTTCACCATAACAGTTATCAACAAATATTATTACATCTTTATCGACTTTTCTAATTTCTTTTATTACATTACCTATTTTTTCTATAGTAAGCGAATCACGTGAAGAGTATCCTCTTGATCTTTGGATTTCAACAAGTTTTATATCACCTTTTTTAAGTCTTTCACAAATTGCTTTTGTATTAAAGTTATTATCAACTAAATCAATTTGTTCATACTTTACACCATATGCTTTAAGTGATTGGCTTGAAGAACCTATTAAACCTAACATTTCTTGTAAAGAATCATATGGTGTACCTGTAATTGATATCATTGTATCTCCATATTTAAGAAGAGCAGAGAAAGCAAGATATAAAGCATTAGTTCCACTCATGATTTGAGGTCTTACTAGACTATCTTCCATACCTAAGATTGAAGCAAAAACGCTTTCTAGTTTTCTTCTTCCGGTATCATAATTACCATATCCATTGATATCTGTAAAGTCAGAGTATGATACTTTATTATCAATAAATGCTTGTAAAACTTTTTCTGAGTTATATTGACATATATCATCAATATTATCAAATATATCTTTTAGATCAACACTAGCTTTATTTGCTAAATCTAATATTTCCTTACTTATATTATCTTTTATCATATATATCTCCTTTTTTATTATATATATATTATCAAATTTATGATAAAAAGTATATATAATATATATATTTTAATTGAAATATTTAATAGATATTGATATAATAATTACTATATGTAAGGAAAAGGAGTTATATATGAAAATTACCAAATTTATGGAAAAGAATAAAATAGTTCGTTTTATTGAATTAGGATTATTTTGTGTTTTATGTTTGTTAACTATTGGTTTATTTATTGGTGGAACTTGTTATATTAATCAAAAACCTGGAGATATTACTTATACTAATACTTATGAAGTAGTTAGAAATAGTGATGACGAAGATTATGATGAATCTTGTACTGTTTGTGATGTAATATACGAGAATAAAGAAAGTGATGTTAGTTTAATTGTTAGTTATTCTTATGAAGAGTATGTTGAGTTAGATGAAGAGGATAAGATTAATTGTTATGAATATACTAATACTAAAGGTGATAAATTCTATTTTAAGGATTTGAATCCTTCAAATAGTCTTATTAAACAAACAGCAAGAAACTATTATTTAGATAACTCTAATAATGTATTTTCTGTTGCTACTTGTTTACTTATATTATTTTTATCATTAGGTGTTGTATTATTCTTTGGTACTTGTTTTTCTTTATATGAAAAGATTTGGTTTATGTCTATAATGGTTTTAGCTACTATTATATCAATTCTTTTCCCAGAAGAATCAGCAAATGGTGTATCTGGAATATGGATTATGTTATTATATTTACTAGATACTATTTTAAATATATTATGTGAATTATTAATATCTAAACAAAGTAGATGGAATTTTATTGTATCTGTTTTAGTTGAAGTAACTGAGATATTAATTTGTATTGTATTAATGTATAGGTTTGCAACAATGGCAACCACTTTATTCTTCTGGTTACCTATTGATATTATTAGTTTCATTAATTGGACTAAACATAAAGATAAACAAGAAGAAGAATTAACTATTGTAAGAAGACTTAAAGGTTGGCAAGAAGTATTAATTCTTTGTGGAATTGCTTTATGGACAATTCTTGTTGGATGGTTATTAAGTGGAATAAATATCCATACTGATTTATTTGGTGGAAATGAAAAGATAAAAGTATTCGTTGATTATATGGATGCATGTGCTAGTGCTGTTGGTATTTGTAATGGTGTATTTATTTTATTTAGATTTAGAGAACAATGGATAGCATGGTACGTTGAAGCTATACTTGAGGCTATTATTAATATTGTATCAGGTCAATATGTATTATTAGTTCTTAAGTTAGGTTATATTACTAATACAACTTATGGATATATTAAATGGACTAAATATATTAAAAAGAATGAACTTGTTTTAAATAAATAATTATTATAAACCATTATATTTTTATAATGGTTTATTTTTTTATATTGTTTATTTTAATTATATGGTATAATATGTATATTAACGGAGGAATAGTATGAAAAATATATCTGTTATTGGTGCGGGAACTTGGGGTATTGCTCTAGCTAGACTATTGAAAAATGATAATAATGATGTAACTGTTTATTCAGTTATTAAAGAAGAAATAGATGAATTAAAGAGAACAAATGTACATAAGAATTTACCAAAAATGGTTTTACCAGAAGGTATTAATTATACATGTGATATTGATGAAGCTATAATTGGTAAAGAAATTATTGTTGTTGTTGTACCTTCTATTTTCTTAAGATCTACTTGTTTAAGTATGAAAAAATCTTTTAATAAAAATCAAATAATTGTTTGTGCAACAAAAGGAATTGAAGAAAATACTTTATTTACAATGAGTGATGTTATTAAGGATTGTTTAGGTAGTGATACTAAAGTTGTATGTTTGTCTGGTCCAACTCACGCCGAAGAAGTAAGTCTAGATATGCTTACAACAATTGTATCAGCTTCTAGTGATTTGAAACTAGCTGAATATATTCAAAGTGTTTTTTCAACAAAGTATTTAAGAGTATATACTAATACTGATATTATTGGTGTTGAGTTATGTGGAGCTGTTAAGAATGTTATTGCTATAGCTTGTGGTATTAGTAGTGGACTTGGATATGGCGATAATGCTAAGGCTGCTTTAATCACAAGAGGTATTCATGAGATTGGTAAGCTTGGATGTAGTATGGGATGTAATATTGCTACTTTTAGTGGGCTTGCTGGCTTAGGTGATTTAATCGTTACAGCAACTTCTGTTCATAGTAGAAATAATAAGTTTGGATATTTAATTGGTAAAGGATATTCAATTGAAGATGCTAAAAAAGAAGTTGGAATGGTTGTTGAAGGATTAAATGGCTTAAAAGCTGTTTATGAATTAAGTATTAAGTATAATGTTAATATGCCTATTGTATCTAGTGTATATAATGTAATATATCTAAATCAAGATATAAATGAGACTGTTTATAATCTATTCAATAGAGAATCTAAAAGTGAATTTGTAATTAAATAGTTTATATTTTATTATTCATATGATATAATATATTGTATTTTGAGGTTATTTATGAAATTTATTCTTGAATTCATTATGGAAAATTATATATCACTAGTTGTACTTGTTGCTCTTGTTATGTTTATGATATTCTCAACAGCAACAGGAACAAAAAATATTGTTCCTTTTAAAATAGGAATTGGTGTGATTGTTTTATGTGCAATATTTGAGTTTGCTGATGCAAAGCTTGCTTTAATTGAAGATACAACACTTCCTTATTTAAAGACTGTTATTAATTGGAGATATTTTACTAGTTTAATGGGTTATTTATTAAGACCAATTTTACCGTTAATGTTAATTATTCAACTTGATAGAAATAAAAAGCATTTAATATTCTTTTTAATTCCAAGTTTTATTAACTTAATATTACTTCTTATTAATTTAAAAGTACATTGGTATTATGGATTTAATGAAATGAATTGGTTTGTTAGAGGTAAATTATTCTATTATAATGTTGTCCTTTGTGCTTTTTATGTTATATGTATATTATATAACTTACTTAAATGTATTAAATCAAGAACTAAATCAGAAACAATTATTTTGTTTTTCTTAGTGTTTGTTGTTGCATTAGCTGTTTTATTTGAAATACTTGACTTAAAGAGAAGTTTATTAATTCCTTCTGTTTCTGTTTCTTATATGATTTATTATTTATATTTAATCATTATGAAATCTAAAAGAGATGAATTAACAGGACTTTTAAATAGAAGATCATTTTATGAGGATGTTCAAAAGAGAACAAATGATATTACTGCTTGTATTTCAATTGATATGAATAACTTAAAACTTATAAATGATAATTATGGTCATTTAGAAGGTGATAAAGCTTTATTAGATCTTGCTAATATAATTCTTTCTTTAAACTTTAGAGGTTTAAAAGGATATAGAATTGGTGGAGATGAATTTATCATCATTTGTTATAATCGTAAAGAAGAAGATATTGATGTAATAGTTAAGAGATTAAACTATTTAGTTAAAAAGACTAACTTTACAGTTGCTATTGGAGTTAGTTATTATAACGAATCAGATTCTATAGATAGTTTACTTAGAATCGCTGATCAGAGAATGTATGAAAGAAAATCTCAAATGAAAAGAGAAAGCATAGATTAATAAGA
Organism: Bacilli bacterium; assembly: GCA_016282055.1. Classification (GTDB taxonomy): domain Bacteria; phylum Bacillota_I; class Bacilli_A; order ML615J-28; family CAG-698; genus CAG-698. The sequence goes on along the minus strand of JAEEJT010000016.1, from coordinate 1,670 downwards.
TTATTTTCTGGTTAATTTCGAATCCTCTAAGGCCCACCAAAGTGATATATATATCGATTACTATTAATAAAAAATTTGACCAGATTTCTCTGGTCATTTTTTTGGTACTATCTAAATTAGATCATTAAATTTTTAAAATAGGTAATAATAAAATTAATCAATATGGGAGGAAACATGTACACAAATGAACAATTGTTAAATTATGCCAAATCTTTAAGTGAAAGTGAAAAGACTCAATGTGAAAACTCTTTGAAAGTAGTAGAAAATATACTCATATCATTTGGTTTTTCTATTACAAATCGAAAATACGAAAGCAATGATGATGAATTAGATTATGGTTTTAGTGTAACTAAGGATGATATGACTGCAAAAATCTTTGTTCAAGGTTCTTATGGAAATGGAACTTGTGTTCGTAAAGAAAGCGATGTGGATATTGCAATGATTTTTTTGTCGACTTTTAGAGGTAATTATCTCAAAGGAAAAACTTATCAAGATTATGTTTTTATAAAGAGTAATTTTGATATATTGAAATTTAAACAATCACTTGTTAATCATATTAATAACAATTATAAAAACTATATAGCTAATAACCATAATAAGTGTATTGATTTTAAGGGAAACGACAGTAGTAGGAAAGATATTGATATAGTTTCTTCACTACGATACCGTGATTTTTCAGGCGATATTTCTTGTGACAAAGATAATTATGTAAAAGGGACTCTAATTATATGTAATGATAAAAAAGAAATAATTAATTATCCGGAGCAAAGTCATAAAAATAGTATAGAAAAAAATAAAAATACCGGTTATATGTATAAAAAGGTAGTTAGAACTTTAAAAAAAATCAAACACGATATGGAAGATGATAATTATCAATCATTCAAAAAAGTATCATCGTATGGGCTTGAATGCATGGTTTATAACATTCCAAATAATTTTTTTAAAAAAGATGACAACTCAAATAATTATAAATATATTGTTTTTAAGGTGGTAGATTATTTAAATAGATATAAAGAAAATATTTATAAATTTGTAGAAACTAATGATCTATTAAAATTATTTGATAACCCTAATAATGATTTAAATATCTATAAAAAATTTATTAGTGAGTTAAAAATTTATTTAACAAAGGAACAATGAAAGCTATGAAATATTATAAGTCATTAATTCTATATACATGTTTAGTTTGTTCTGCAATAATTTCTATTCTTTCACTATTGCCAAAGGCTATTAAGCCATTACAAGTTACTTCATTTATTTCAACGAGTATTTATTTTTTATTTTTTATATATGTTAAATTTTTATGGAAAACTAAATTAATAAAAAAAATAAAACATTATACTGACTTAAATGGAACTTGGAATGTGGAAATAAGATATGATTCTGGGGAAGCTTATAAAGGTGGTATAAAGCAAGGAGTTTGTAAAATAACACAAGATTTGTTAAGTATTCAAATAGAAATTAGTACAGATGAAAATAATAGTTATTCGATTTTATCATCGATTGAAAAAAAGTCAGACCTATCAAAAGTTCTTTTATATACCTATAGAAGTGAGACAAAAAAAGAATATCGTTCTAAAAACCCAGATAAATATGGAACAGCTAAATTAAATATTCTTGATGAAAATAATCTTGAAGGGGAATATTTGACTAATGGAAAAACTGTGGGG
>JAEEJT010000149.1 GCA_016282055.1 Bacilli bacterium | reverse complement strand
GTTGTTATGAAAATGAAATTATTAAAGAAGTTAGTTTTAAAAAAGATGTTATTATCTCTTGTGGTGGAGGTAGTGTTTTAAATCAAGAAAATATGTTTTATTTAAATCTTTATGGTAGAATCGTTTTTATTGATAGAGATATAAATGATATTACTATTAATGATAATAGACCATTAACAAAATCATTTTCTGATTTAACTAAACTTTATAAAGTGCGTTATCCACTTTATAATAAATATTGTGATTATAAAGTTAATAATTGTGATTTTGAAAATACTATATTAGAGATAATAAAGATTGTAGGTGGAATATGTTAATTACAGTTAGTAAAAATATTAGTTTAGAGGATTTAGGCAATTTAGAAAGCTATTTAAACAAGTTTGGTTTAGTTCTTGAACTTATTGGAAATAGTAGTGATCTTTTATATAAAGTAAAAGGTGATACATATAGAATTGATGAACAATCAATATTAACTCAAAATGGAGTTAAATCTATAAAAAGAATTACACCACTTTATTATCATGCTAGTCGTATGTATAGAAATCAAAATACGATTGTTGATGTTGATGGTGTTAAGTTTGGTGATAGATCTTTAGTGTTTATTGCTGGTCCATGTAGTGTAGAAAGTCCAAATCAAATAGATTCTATTGCTAGTATTTGTAAAATGAGTGGAGCTAAACTTTTAAGAGGTGGTGCTTTTAAACCTAGAACTAGTCCATATTTCTTTCAAGGTTTAGGCTATGAAGGAATAGATATTTTAAAAGATACTGGTTTAAGATATAATATGCCAACTGTTTCTGAGATTGTTAGCGTTGATCAATTAGATTACTTTGTTAATAATGTTAGTTTAATTCAAGTTGGAGCAAGAAATATGCAAAACTATGAATTATTAAAAGCATTGGGTAAAACTAAAAAGCCTATTTTATTAAAACGTGGTATTAGTGCAACAATTGAAGAATGGCTATTAAGTGCAGAGTATATTTTATCTTATGGTAATCCTAATGTTATTTTATGTGAAAGAGGAATACGTACTTTTGAAAAGAGTACTAGATTTACTTTAGATTTATCTAGTATAAGTGTAGTTAAACAGTTATCTCACTTACCTGTTATAGTTGATCCAAGTCATGCTAGTGGTGATTACTCTTTTGTTAGTGAAATGACTTTAGCAAGTGTTGCTTGTGGATGTGATGGAATTATTATTGAAGTTCATAATGATCCAAAACATGCTTTAAGTGATGGAAAACAAGCATTAAAAGCAAGTAAGTTAGCTAGTTTAATTAATAAATGTAATAAAATAAAAGAAGTAATTGGTGAAGACGATGAATTGTAAAATTAAACCAAGTACTTGTAGTGGTACTATTACTATTCCTTCATCTAAAAGTCTTACACATAGAGCTATTATATGTGCAAGTTTATCTAAAGGAATTTCTATTATAAAGAATGTTAATCTATCTAATGATGTACTTGATACAATATCTTGTATGATTAATTTAGGTAGTAAAATACATATTAGAGATAATGTTATTCAAGTTGAAGGAATAAAAGAATTTAATGCAAGAAATACTAACTTAAATATTTTTGAGTCAGCATCAACATTAAGAATGATTATTCCATTACTTTCTTTATTTAAAAGTGAGTTTAAAATTACTTGTAGTGAAGGATTAATTAAAAGACCTTTAAGTATATATGAAGAACTTTATAAAGAAAATAATTTATTATTTAATATTGATAATAATACTATAACAATAAATGGAAGTCTTGATTTAGTTAATTATAATATTAATGGTAATATAAGTAGTCAATTTATATCAGGATTACTTTTCTATTTACCATTACTTGATCATGATAGTATTATTAAAGTTAACAATTTAGAGTCAACAGGTTATGTTTTAATGACTATTGATATGCTTAAAAAGTTTAATATTAATATTATTAATGACAATAATAATGAGTTTATTATTAAAGGAAATCAAGAATATAAAAGCGCTAGTCTTACAATTGATGGCGATTATACTCAACTTGCTACATTCCAAGTTTTAAGTTGTATTAATAATGATATTAGTGTATCAGGTTTTAATAAAACTTTTTATCAAAATGATCAAAGGTTATTAGATTTAATTAATAATTATGAATTTATTAATAATACATATTTCTTTCATAAAGTAGATGATATTAGTTTCCATGAATTTGATTTGAAAGATAATATTGACTTAGCTCCAATTATGGCAATATTATTTAGTAAATTTGGTGGTAAATTATATAATATTAAAAGATTAAGAATAAAAGAAAGTGATAGATTAAATGCTATTATTTATAATCTTGATACTTTTGGTATTAAATATAGACTAGAAGAAGACGTGTTAACTATTAATAAGACAAATGAGTTTTATCCTCATAGAGTTTGTAAAACATTTAATGATCATAGAATATTTATGGCTTTTTCTATTCTTGCTACAATTTGCAAAGAAGAAGTTGAGTTTGATAATTATGAGTGTAGTAATAAATCATACCCATTATTTTTAGATGATTTATTTAAACTTGAAATTGGTGTTAAGTATGAATGTTAAATTAGTTGTATTTGATCTTGATGGAACTTTACTTAATACAATATCTGATATTACAGCTAGTATTAACTATACATTAAAAGAGTATAATCTAAATACTATTAATGAAGAAAAAACATTATCTTTTATTGGTAATGGTGGATATATATTAATAG
>JAEEJT010000148.1 GCA_016282055.1 Bacilli bacterium | reverse complement strand
TCAATAATGTATCAATAGTTTTTGTATAAGTATCAAACTTTTGGAAAGTATATTTTGGTAATGGAAAAAACAAGAAACGTTTTTCATTATTAACTTTTGCAACCATTAAAGTATAAGAAAGTTCTAATCTAATACTTTCACTATTTTGCCATTTATAATAAACAACACCATCAACACTTTCAAATCTAGCATACTTTATTGATAGAATTAATCCATTATCAAGTTGAATATAACAAATTTCATTATATACTGTTTCATCTTTTACTTTAATATAAACTTTTTCAGATTTTTCATTTGTTCTTTTATTTAAAAAAGTTTCATTTGTTTTCGTAGATTTAGATTGAATATAATATACACTATTTTTTTCTTCATATTCTTGAATTAATTTACTAATAATATTTGAAACCTTAAAATCATCGTTATTATAAAATACAACTTCAAACTCACCAAGTCTATTTTTAGTAACATTTAATGAACCATCAAATTTTAATATATAATAAGGAATATCATTTTCATCATATGGAAGATAATTTTTTAAATCACTATCATATGATAATTTAATTTCATTATCATACGAAACTGTTTCAACACTAAACATCTCTTTAAATAACTTACAACCAGTTAATGTAAACAAAGATAATAGTATTAAAACAAATGAAATAAATCTCTTTAAATTAGAAATCTTTATCATTATCGTTTAATCCATACTCCTTATAAACTTCTTCTTTAAACTCAAGAAATCTATCTTCACGAATAGCATTTCTAATACCTTCAGTTAATCTTAATAAATAATTAATATTATGAATACTTAATAATCTATAAACTAACATTTCATCTGCCTTAAACAAATGATGAAGATAAGCTTTAGTAAAGTTCTTGCAACAGTAGCAATCACATTTAGAATCAAGAGGAGTAAAATCTCTTTCATATTTTTTATTCTTAATAATTAATCTTCCACTATGAGTCATAGCTGTTCCATGACGAGCAATTCTTGTTGGTAAAACACAATCAAACATATCGACACCACGTTCAACAGCATCAAGTATAGCACCAGGAGAACCAACACCCATTAAATATCTTGGTTTATCTTTTGGAAGTAATGGAGTTGTATAATCTAATACTTCATTTTGCATTTCTTTTGGTTCACCAACACTAAGTCCACCAATAGAAAAGCCATCAAAAGGAAGCTTAGTTAATTCTTCACAACAATGTTTTCTAAGATCAGGATAAACACCGCCTTGAATAATACCAAATAAACCTTGTTCATCTTTTCTAGCATGACTTTCAAGACATCTTTTAGCCCATCTAATAGTTCTTTCAGTAGAGTTTTTCATATACTCATAACTAGCAGGATATGGAGGACACTCATCGAAACACATCATAATGTCACTACCTAAGTCATTTTGAATTTTCATAGAAATCTCTGGAGATAAAAACATACTTTTTCCATTCTTATGATTTTTAAAAGTAACTCCTTCTTCTTTAATATCCCCTCTTAACTTAGCAAGAGAAAATACTTGGAATCCTCCAGAATCAGTTAGAATAGATTTATCCCAATTCGTAAACTTATGTAATCCACCAGCTTCTCTAACAATATCATTACCAGGTTGACACCATAAATGATAAGTATTTCCAAGAATAATATTAGAGCCAATTGCTTCAAGGTCTTCTTTAACAAGTGTTTTAACAGTAGCTTGAGTTCCAACAGCCATAAAAACAGGAGTTTCAAAAGTACCATGAGGAGTAGTTATTTTACCAAGTCTAGCTTTAGTTCTTGGATCTTCTTTAATTAATTCATATTTTATAACCATAATCAACCTCTATTTTAAAAACATTGCATCTCCAAATGAGAAGAAACGATATTTTTCTTTAATTGCTTCATTATAAGCATTCATAATAATATCTCGAGAACTAAATGCACTAACTAACATAACAAGTGTAGATTTAGGCAAATGAAAATTAGTAATTAAAGCGTCAATTGCTTTAAACTTATATCCTGGATAAATAAAAATATTAGTATCTTCACTTACAGCTTTAAATTCACCATACTTACTGTAAATAGACTCTAGAGTTCTTGTTGATGTAGTACCAACACTAACAATTCGTTTACCACTTTTCTTAGCTTCATTTAAAATATCAGCAACTTCTTGACTCATACGATAAGCTTCACTATGCATATTATGTTCTTCAACGTTATCAACAATAACTGGTCTAAATGTACCTAATCCAATTGTCAATGTAACATAACAAATAGTGACACCTTTATTCTTTAAAGTATTAAGAATATCCTCAGTAAAATGTAAACCAGCTGTTGGAGCAGCACTACTACCAACATTTTTAGCATAAACAGTTTGATATCTATCTTTATCTTTAAGTTTTTCATGAATATAAGGTGGAAGTGGAATCTCACCTAATTTTTCAAGAAGCTCTAAAAATATACCTTCATATATAAACTTAACATGAACAATACCATCATCTAACTTTTCAACAACTTCAGCTTTAAATAAATTATTAAAATCAATAACAGAACCAACATGTAATCTTCTTGCTGGTTTGGCTAATGCTTCATAATAATCACCAAAATCTCTTAATAATAATAATTCAATGTTAGCATTAGTATCAACTTTTTTACCATAAATTCTAGATGGTAATACTTTAGTATCATTTAAAACTAAGACATCATTACTATCTAGCATATCAACGATATCATAAAAATGTTTATGTTCAAGTTCACCAGTTTTTCTATCACAAACTAAAAGTCTAGATGAGCTTCTATCTTTTAATGGAGTTTGTGCAATTAATTCCTCTGGCAAATTATAATTAAAATCTTCAACTTTCATAGTTATACCTTTATTTTTTAAATTTTTATTAATAATTTAGTATAATTAATTCTTTCTTTAAAT
>JAEEJT010000015.1 GCA_016282055.1 Bacilli bacterium | reverse complement strand
TGGTTTAATGGCAGAACAACAGCCTTCCAAGCTGCTAGTGCGAGTTCGATTCTCGTTACCTGCTCCATTAGAAATCGAGCAGTAGCTCTTGAAGGCTGCTGTTAAAAAAATGCTTTATTGCCTTGTGTGATAAAGCATTAAATATAATATATTGTATTGAGTTTAAAAATAATTTTAGGTGAGGTACTGATATGGAAAAATTAATGCTTAACGTTGTTACTGGTAAAAATTACCGTGATAACTGTCTTAATTTTTCTTCTTTTGATTTCTCATCTATTTCTCAATTTAACAACTCTAGTTATTTTATATTTCCCGGATTCGCTGATGTGCATGTTCATTTCAGAGAGCCGGGTTTTTTTATGAAAGAAACTATCAAAACTGGATCTATGGCTGCTAGTAGAGGTGGTTATACTACGGTTTGTACTATGCCTAATCTTAATCCCGTTCCTGATAATTATGAAAATTTAAAAGTTCAACTTGATATTATAAATAAAGATAGTGTTATTGATATTTTGCCTTATGGATCTATAACTAAAGAGGAAAAAGGTCTTGAGTTATCTAAATTAGAAGAGATGAAAGATTATGTTTGTGCTTTTAGTGATGATGGAAGAGGTATTCAAGAAGAAGAACTAATGAGAAAAGCAATGAAAGAAGCTAAGAAATTAGAAAAGATAGTTGTTGCTCATTGTGAAGTTAATTCTCTTCTTAATGGTGGATATATACATGATGGTAAATATGCAAATGAACATAATCATAGAGGAATTTGTTCTAGAAGTGAATATGAACAAATAGCTCGTGATATTAAACTTGCTAAGGAAACAGGTTGTAGTTATCATGTTTGTCATATTTCTACAAAGGAAAGTGTAGATTTAATTAGACAAGCTAAAAAAGATGGTGTTGATATAACTTGTGAAACTGCCCCACATTATTTAATTCTTGATGATAGTAATTTAAAAGAAGATGGTAAGTTTAAGATGAATCCACCATTACGTGATATAACTGATAGACTTGCTTTAATTGAGGGTATAAAAGATGGTACTATTGACATGATTGCAACAGATCATGCTCCTCATACACTTGATGAAAAGTCTAAAGGACTTGAAAAATCATTATTTGGTATTGTTGGCATTGAGACTTCTTTTCAATTATTGTATACAAATTTAGTTTTAAAGAATATTATTAGTTTAGATAAACTAATTGATTTAATGTGTAATAATCCTAGAAATAGATTTAATTTACCTTATAATGGATTTTGCATTTGGAAATTAGATGAGAAAACTAAGATTGATAGTAATGAATTTTTATCTAAGGGTAGATCAACTCCTTTTGATGGAAATGATGTATATGGTGTGAACTATATGACTGTTTGTCATGATAAAATTGTTTACGAGAAAAAGTGATTTAAGTCTTTAGGAGGTTTATTATGCAACAAGGGTTATATAAAGTTTTATTAAATGAAGCATTAACACAAAATGTGTTTAAAATGATTCTTTCAGGTGATACTAAGGCTATTAAAGGGCCAGGACAATTTATAAATATCAAATTAGAGGGCTTTTTCTTAAGACGTCCCATATCTATTTGTGATTATGATGAAAAGACTATTACAATAATTTATAAAGTAGTCGGTGCTGGAACTTTATTTATGAGTAAACTAACTAGTGGTTATGAGTTAGATTGTTTAGTTGGATTAGGTAATGGGTATGATACAACATCATGTAAACAAAAAGCCTTAGTTATTGGTGGTGGTGTTGGTGTTCCTCCATTATTTGCCTTATCTAAGAAATTAATAAGTGAAGGTAAAAGTGTAGATGTAATTTTAGGGTTTAACACTGAAAATGAAGTCTTTTATGAAAGAGAGTTTAAAGAATTAGGGTGTTGTGTTAAAATTACAACAGTTGATGGTAGTTATGGTATTAAGGGGTTTGTTACTAATGCTATTGATTGTTCTTATGATTATTTCTACACTTGTGGGCCTGAACCTATGTTAAAAGCTGTTTATGGTGCAACAAATACGTCTGGAGAGTTTTCTTTGGAAGAAAGAATGGGATGTGGTTTTGGAGCATGTATGGGATGTAGTTTACAGACTAAAGAGGGAACTAAGAGAGTATGTAAAGAAGGTCCAGTTTTTAAGAAGGAGGTTTTATTATGGGAAAAATAGATACAAAAGTTGAACTTTGTGGTATTGAACTTGATAATCCTATAATTCCAGCTTCTGGTACATTTGGATTTGGCTATGAATTTGCTGATCTATATGATATTAATATGCTTGGAACTTTTTCTTGGAAAGGTACAACATTAGAACCTAGATTTGGTAATCCTACTCCTAGAATTGCTGAATGTAAGAATGGTATGATAAATGCTGTTGGATTACAAAATCCTGGTGTTTATAAAGTTATTGAAGAGGAATTGCCTAAATTAAAAAAAGTTTTTCATAAAAAGGTTATGGCAAATGTCTCTGGTTTTTCTATTGATGAATATGTAAAAGTTTGTAGTCTTGTTGATAAACTTGATGAAGTTGGATGGATCGAAGTAAATATTTCTTGTCCTAATGTTCGTGGAGGGGGAATGGCATTTGGAACAAGTCCTGAAATGGCTAAAGAAGTTACTATGGCTTGTAAGAAAGTTACTTCAAAACCTATATTTGTTAAATTGAGTCCTAATGTAACTGATATTGTAAGTATTGCGAAAGCTTGTGAAGAAGGTGGAGCTGATGGCATATCTTTAATAAATACATTACTTGGAATGCGTATTGATTTAAAAACAAGAAAACCAATTGTTGCTAATAAGATGGGTGGTTTTTCCGGTAGTGCTATTTTTCCTGTTGCAGTTAGAATGGTTTATCAAGTTAGTCATGCTGTTAATATTCCTGTTATTGGTATGGGCGGAGTTGATAAAGCAGAAGATGTTATTGAGATGATGCTAGCTGGAGCTACTTGTGTTCAAGTTGGTGCTGCTAATTTGGTTAATCCATATGCTTGTCGTGATATTATTAATGATTTACCAAAAGTTATGGAAAAATATGGAATAAATTCTTTGAAAGAAATAATTAAAGGAGTTAGATAATATGGAAAGAGATGTAATTATTGCTTGTGATTTTGAAAGTAAGGAAAAGACTCTTGCTTTTTTAGATAAATTTACTGATTGTAAACCATTTGTTAAGATTGGCATGGAATTATTTTATGCTGAAGGACCATCTATTGTTAAAGAGATTAAGGCTCGTGGTCATAAGATATTTCTTGATTTGAAACTCCATGATATTCCTAATACTGTTAAAAAAGCAATGGCAGTTTTATCAAAGTTAGATGTTGATATGACTAATTTACATGCTAGTGGAACTAAGGAAATGATGAAGGCTGCTTTAGAAGGACTTACTAGACCTGATGGAACTAGACCTCTTTTAATAGCAGTAACACAATTAACTTCTACAAATCAAGAATCTATGGAAAAAGATTTATTAATTAAGGAAGATATTGCTGATGTTGTTATGCATTATGCAAGTAATGCTAAAGAAGTTGGATTAGATGGTGTTGTATGTTCTCCACTTGAAGCACAAAAAGTTCATGATAAGTGTGGAAAGAGTTTTGTTACAGTTACACCAGGTGTTAGATTTGCTGATGGAGATAAAGGCGATCAAAAACGTGTTATGACTCCAAGTGAAGCAAGAAAGATTGGATCTGATTTCATTGTTGTTGGAAGACCTATCACTCAAGCTAGTGATCCTGTTGAAGCTTATAAGAGATGTTGTAGAGAATTTATAGGAGAGTAATTATGGAAAACATTGAAAAATTAATAGCAAAAGATTTATTATCAATAAAGGCAGTATTTTTTAGACCTAATGAACCATTTACTTGGGCTAGTGGAATTAAATCTCCAGTTTATTGTGACAATAGATTAACATTAACTGATGTTAAGGTTAGAACTGATGTTGAAACTTGTCTTGCTGAAACTATTAAAAAAGAATATCCTGATTGTGAAGTTTTAATGGGAACATCAACTGCTGGTATTGCTCATGCAGCTATTACTGGTCATTTATTAAATTTACCAATGGGTTATGTTAGAAGTGGTAGTAAAGATCATGGACGTCAAAATCAAATTGAAGGTAAATTAGAAAAAGGTCAAAAAGTAGTTGTTGTTGAGGATTTAATTTCTACTGGTGGATCTGTTTTAGAAGTTGTTAATGTATTAAGAGAAGCTGGAGCTAATGTATTAGGAATTGTTTCAATTTTTACATATGGAATGAAAAAAGGAATTGAAAGATTAAAAGAAGCAAATGTTAAGAATGTTTCTTTAACAAATTTTGATGTTATTAGTGAAATTGCAGCAGAAGAAAATTATATTGAAAAAGAAGCAGTTGCTAGATTAATTCAATTTAGAAATAATCCTAGTGATGAGAGTTGGATTAAATAATTATGAATCATCTTATTGATATAACTGATTTTAGTGTCGAAGAGTTAAAGGATTTACTTGATAGTGCACTAGATATAATTAAAAATCCTGAAAAGTATCAAGAAAAATGTAAGCATAAAAAATTAGCTACTTTATTTTTTGAACCTTCAACAAGAACTCGTTTATCTTTTGAAGCTGCTATGTATGAACTTGGTGGAAATGTTATTGGTTTTTCTGATGGAGCTTCATCTAGTGCAACAAAAGGTGAATCTATTGCTGATACAGCTAAAATTGTATCTAATTATGCTGATATTATAGCGATGCGTTCTCCTAAAGAAGGAGCAGCTTTAGTTGCAAGTCTTAATTCAAGTATTCCAGTTATTAATGCTGGTGATGGTGGACATTGTCATCCTACACAAACTCTTGCTGACTTATTAACTATATATAGAGAAAAAGGTACTTTTGATAATCTTACTGTAGGTTTATGTGGTGATTTGAAGTATGGTAGAACTGTTCATTCTTTAATTGCTGCACTTTCTAGATATAAAGGAATTAAGCTTGTGTTAATTTCTCCTAAGGAATTAAGAATACCTGCTAATGTTTTAGAAGATATTATAATTCCTAATAAGATGGAATATATTGAAGTAGAGAATTTAGAAGAAAATATAAGTAATCTTGATGTTTTATATATGACTCGTATTCAAAGAGAAAGATTTACTGATATGAACGAATATGAAAGATTAAAGAATTCATATGTTCTTGATGTTAATAAAATGAATAAAGCACCAAGTAAGATGATTGTATTGCATCCACTACCTAGAGTTAATGAAATCTCAGTTAAGGTTGATAGTGATCCTCGAGCTTTATATTTTAAACAAGCATTAAATGGTAAATATATTAGAATGGCTCTAATTTTAAAATTATTAAGTGAGAAAGATAAAGTAACTAAGTTTAGTTTTGAAAATAATAAGTTATTATATAATAAATATAAATGTAATAATCCAAAGTGTATTTGTCAAACTGAACAAGAATTGGAACAAATTAGTAAAATCGTTGATGAAAAGAATAATGTAGTTCGTTGTATTTATTGTGAACAAAGAACTAATTAATTATTGGTGTGATTTCTTCACACCTTTTTTTGTTTTATTAATCATTTTTTTATGCTATAATAAAGTTAGATTGGCTGGTGATATTATGGGTCAAATTGATGTTATCGATTTTACAAAAGATTATGGATTTAATAGAGGATGTTTTGATGTTTCTTTTTCTATTAATAAAGGTGAAATATTTGGTTTTTTAGGCCCTAATGGTGCTGGTAAGTCTACTACTATTAGACATCTAATGGGGTTTAGTAAACCAGATAAGGGTAAATGTTTAGTTCTTGAGAAAAATGCATTTGATAATGCAAATGAACTTATGAAAAAAGTAGGATATTTACCTGGTGAGATTTGTTTACCTAGTGGATTAAATGGACAACAGTTTATTAATATGATTGCTAAGATGAAAGGTGTTAAGGATGGAGAGTTTATTAATTCTTTAATTAATATGTTTGAAGTTAATACAAGATGTGATACAAAGAGTATGAGTCTTGGTGAAAAAAGAAAACTTGCTATTGTTGCATGCTTTATGTCTAATCCTGATATTTATATTCTTGATGAACCAACAAGTGGACTTGATATAAAGACTCAAAGTGTTTTTGTTAACTATTTGAAAGAAGAAAAAGCTAAAGGTAAGACTATATTATTATCTAGTCATATATTTAGTGAAGTGGATCAGACTTGTGATAGAATAGCGATTATAAAAGATGGAAGAATTGTTTCTATATTTAATCGTAGTGATTTGAATAGAGGAAGTAGTTTCCTTTATAAAGTGACTTTTAAGACTGAAAAAGGAAAATATACATTTATTCAGAATAATAAAGATGTTAAGAATTTTACTATTAATAATGATTATGGATTAGATGTTAATATTCTCGTTGATAAAAAAGATGTTCCTTTAATGTGTGAGATTTTATCTAAGTATAAATTATCTTTTTTTGAATATAAGGAATTATCATTAGAAGATTATTTTATGAAATATTATAAAGAAGATAGGGTTTATAATGGGGTGAAATAATGGATAATGAGAATGTTGTAATTGAAGTTAAAAATGTTAGTAAGTTTTATAAATATAATCATGGCGTATTTGATATAAGTTTTAGCATTAATGAAGGCGATGCTGTTGGCTTTATTGGTTCTAATGGTGCCGGTAAAACTACAACATTAAGAATGCTAATGGGATTTATTAAACCTGATAAAGGTAGTTTATTAATTAAGGGTTTGGATTGTTGGACTAATAGCAAGAAAATTAAGAAGTTTGTTGGTTATGTTCCTGGCGAGATTAGTTTTCCTGATGTTGGGTCTGGTTTTAATTTTATTAATTTTCAAAAGCATTTTAAACATGTTAAAAAAATGGATATTGCTAATGATGTTATTAAGGACTTACAACTTGATTTGAGTGCTGGTTTAAGTAAGATGAGTAAAGGTATGAAACAAAAGACAGCTATTGTTAATGCTTTAATGTCTGATCCTGAAATACTTATTCTTGATGAACCTACTACTGGATTAGATCCTTTAATGAGATTGAGTTTTATTGATTTATTATTAAAGGAAAAAGAAAAGAAGAAGACTATTCTTATTACATCTCCTTTATACGAAGAGATTGAGAAGGTTTGTGATAAGGTTATTCTTATTGATAAGGGTAATATTATTTGTGTTTTAAATATTGATAAGATTAAAAAAGATAGAAAAATGCAATATGTTATTAATTTTAAAGGTAAGAATGATTTTAATAAGTTTATTGATAATTATTATGAGATTGAAAAAATAGATAGGGATAATTTTAGTGTCCTTTGTAATGTTAATAAACAATATTTAGATGAATTTTTGGATGTTGTTTCTAATTGTAATATTGAGTCTATGTATGATGTTAAGTTTTCTTTAAATGATTTATTACTAGAGCATCTTGATTCATATTATAAAAATAAAGAAAAAGGTGATAATGATGTTAATAAGTAGACCACTTTTTAAACAATCAATGAAAGCTAATTTAGGAAATTTTATTTTTGTTAGTTTAATTACTTGTATTATGTTAGCAATTGTTATACTTGTTATGGGTAATTTACAAATTGATACTATTCAAAAATCTATGAGTGATATATTTATTGAGGATGGTATTAAGAGTGCTTGTAAAGAAAAATCTATTAGTTATTATAATCTTGCTTATGATACTTTAGATGAATTCGATGAAAAGTGTAATTCGCTTGATAATTTATTTAATGTTACTTTAATTGATTCTCGTGATGAAATTATTGAAAACTACAATACTTGTATTAATAATGGTAAGAGCCATGATGAAGCTATTGATGAGATTAGTAATGAAAATACTAAAACAATAAATGAAGTTCTTATTAGTTATTATTTAGTTAATGGTAATGATTTTTCAAAGAATAAAATTGAAGAATATACATGTAATTTAATTATTGATAATATTAAACAACAATTGCATGGTTTAATTCCTTTAAGTGAAAAGGATTATGTTATTAGTGTAATATCTAGTGGTGTTGATAATTATATTAATTTAAGAAAACAACAACCAAGTATTACTATTAAAAGTTATGCTTCAGATTATATTTCTGGTTTTATTAGTGATAATTTAATAAGTCAAAAAATAAGCTATAATAATTATAATATTGTTATTAGTGATTATTTTACTGTTGATGAACTTAATGATGTTTGTAAAAAAGCAATTTTAGTTTATAACGCTGAACTTGATGATTACATTATTAATCATCCTGATTGTTCTAAAGAAGAACTTGATAAAGAAAAAAATAAACTTATTAGTGAGAATAGTAGTAGTTTATTTTTGAGTTTCGATGAAGAACTAGCTAATAGTCTAAGTGAACTTGGAAACTTGGATTTCTTTACTTTAGTTCTTGGTTCTATATTTTATAAGATGGCTGGTTTGTTACTTCCATTTATCTTTATTATTATGTGTAGTAATAATCTTATATCTAATCAAATAGATAATGGATCTTTAGCTTTTGTGTTATCGACTCCTGTTAAAAGAAATAAAGTTGCTTTTACTCAACTTGTTTATTTATTTGTTAGTATTTTAACAATGTATTTATTAATGACGCTTGTTAGTGTTGTGTGTTTTAAATTAATAGATTCTAGTAAACTTTCTATAGATATTTATGATTTATTTTTGTTTAATCTTGGAGGATTTGTTACTAGTTTATCTATTGGAGGAATATGTTTTTTAACAAGTTGTATATTTAATAGGAGTAAATTATGTTTAGGTATTGGTGGAGGAATTTCAATATTTTTCTTAGTTTGTACTATATTAGGTTTATTTGGGTCTGATGTAATGCCTGCTATTATTAGAATTTCATCAATGAATTATTTTAATTATTTTACTCTTGTTTCTTTCTTTGATATTTCTAAAATTATAGCTTCTGATTATAGTTTTTATATTGGATTTTGTATTTTATCAGGAATTTATTTGATTACTTCAACAATAGGTATTATTGTATTTTGTAAGAAGGATTTGCCTTTATAAGATTGGATTTTTTCCAATCTTTTTTCTTTTGAAACTGGTTTCTTAAAATTCATGAAATTTTTTCATTTTGTGTCTTAGTAGGAAATAATCCTTGTTAATATTTTATAAATTAATGAATTTGATATGAAAATATATTAATTTGAGATGTTTTTTGTTTAACTAAAAATTGAATAAAAAATTGATATTTTTTTGAGAAAATATTTACATTATTTACATTTGCGTTTTCCTTGAAATATTTTTAGTTTTATTGTATTATATTAATATAGATATAAAATTAACACTAAGATATATAATTTTTATATATCTTTTAATTTATTTTTTAGAAAGGGTGATCATTATGAAAGTAATTAAAAGAAGTGGTTCAGAGGTAAAATTTGACAATGCAAAGATTTTACATGCTATTGAAGGTGCTAATAATTCAGTTGAAGAAAAAGACAGATTGACTGAAGAGCAAATTAATAATGTTGTTAATAACGTCGTTGAAAAATCTAAGAAGTTAAAGAGGTCTGTAAACGTTGAAGAAATTCAAGATATGGTTGAAGATGAATTAATGGCTAATAGATTTTTTCAAGTTGCAAGAGAATATATAACATATCGTTATAGACATGCTATGGTTCGTCAATCAAACACTACTGATAATCAAATTCTATCATTAATAGAACTTGATAATGAGGAAGTTAAACAAGAAAATTCTAATAAGAATCCAACTATTGTATCAACTCAACGTGATTATATGGCTGGTGAAGTATCTAAAGATATTTCAAAGAGATTTTTATTACCTAAAGAAGTAGTTGATGCTCATAATCAAGGTATTATTCATTTCCATGATATGGATTATTTTGCTCAACATATTCATAACTGTGATTTAGTTAATCTTGAGGATATGCTTCAAAATGGAACAGTTATTAGTGGAACTTTAATTGAAAAACCACATACTTTTTTCACTGCATGTAATATTGCAACTCAAATTATTGCTCAAGTTGCAAGTAGCCAATATGGTGGTCAAACTATAACACTTGCTCACCTTGCTCCATTTGTTGATGCATCAAGAAAAAAGATTAGAACTGAAGTTTTGGGTGAATTAGGTAATTATAGACGCAATATTAATTTTAATGACGTTGAATTTAATGAAATGGTTGATAATATTGTTAAACAAAGATTACTTAGTGAAATCAAACATGGTGTTCAAACTATTCAATATCAAATTAATACATTACAAACTACTAATGGTCAAACTCCTTTTGTTAGTGTTAATATGTATTTAAATGAAGCTAAGAATGAACAAGAAAAAGCAGACCTTGCTTTAATTATAGAAGAAGTATTAAAACAAAGAATTCAAGGCATTAAGAACCCTGCTGGTCAATGGATTACTCCTGCGTTCCCTAAACTTTTATATGTACTTGAAGAAGATAATGTTAAAGAAGATGGTAAGTATTTCTACTTAACTAAGTTATCTGCTGAATGTACTGCAAAGAGAATGGTTCCAGATTATATTTCCGAAAAGAAGATGCTTGAATATAAGATTGATAAGAATGGTAATGGTAATTGCTATCCTTGTATGGGTTGTAGAAGTTTCTTAACTCCATACGTTGATGAAAATGGTAAACCAAAATATTATGGTAGATTTAATCAAGGTGTTGTAACTATTAACTTAATAGATGTTGCTTTATCTAGTAAGAAGAGTGAAACTCAATTCTTTAAGATTTTTGATGAAAGACTTGAATTATGCCATAGAGCATTGCAAATAAGACATGAGAGATTAACTGGTACTATTTCTGATGTTGCTCCTATTTTATGGCAATATGGTGCTTTAGCTAGACTAAAGAAAGGTGAAACTTTAGATAAACTATTACATGGTGGTTATTCTACAATTTCTTTAGGTTATGCTGGATTATGGGAAACAGTTTATTATATGACTGGAAAGAAATTAACTGATCCTGAAGGTGAAGCATTTGGTCTTAAAGTTATGAAGACATTAAATGAATATACTGCAAGATGGAAAGCTAGTGAGAATATTGATTATTCATTATATGGTACTCCAATTGAATCAACAACATATCGTTTTGCTCAATGTTTACAAAAACGTTTTGGTATTATTGAAGGTGTTACTGATAAGAACTATATTACTAACTCTTATCATGTTCATGTTACTGAACCAATTGATGCATTCCATAAGTTAGAATTAGAATCTAAATTCCAAAAGTTAAGTCCAGGAGGAGCTATTTCATACGTTGAAGTTCCTAATATGAAAGGTAATATTCCTGCTGTATTATCAGTTATTAAATATATTTATGAAAATATTATGTACGCTGAACTTAATACTAAATCAGATTTCTGTCAAGTTTGCGGATATGATGGCGAAATACAAATTGTTAGTGATGAAGATGGTAAATTAATGTGGGAATGCCCTAACTGTCATAATCATGATCAAACTAAGATGAATGTTGCAAGACGTACTTGTGGATATATTGGTACTCAATATTGGAATCAAGGTAGAACTCAAGAGATTAAAGAAAGAGTTTTACATCTATAATGAATTATGGTGAGATAAAAACTTTTGATATAGCTAATGGATTAGGTGTTCGAGTTTCTTTGTTTGTTTCTGGATGTAGACATCATTGTCGTAATTGTTTTAATCAAGTTACATGGGATTTTAAATATGGAAAGGAATATACTAAAGAAACTAGTGATTATATACTTGATTGTTTGAGTAAAGATTATATTGAAGGTTTAACAATTTTAGGTGGTGAACCATTTGAACCTGAAAATCAACCATATGTTCTTGAGTTAGTTAAAAGAGTAAGAAAAGAATTACCTAATAAAACTATATGGATTTATTCAGGTTTTGTTTATGAAGAAATAACTGGTGTTAAAGAGTCTAGATCTTTTACTAATATTTCTAAAGAGATTTTAAATTATATTGATGTATTAGTTGATGGTAGATTCGTTGAAGAATTAAAGAATATTATGTTAAGATTTTGTGGTTCTTCTAATCAACGTGTTATTGATGTTAAACAAACCATTGCTAATGGTAAAATAGAGTTATTAAAATTATAGGCACATTTAAAATGTGCCTTTTTTAATTGTTGCTACAATTTATTATATTTGATATAATATAAATATAAGGACCATTTATAAGGTGATTTTTATGGCTAAAAAGACGAAAGTTGAAGTTTTTAAATATTTAAAGATTTTTAATCTTGATACAACTAAACATTTAGATTTGGAAGCATTAAATAGAGAGTATAGAAAACTTGCTAAGATTTATCATCCAGATGCTATGAATTCACTTTATAGTGATGGAAAAATGTTCGTTGAGATCAATAATGCTTATGATTATTTGAAAGATAATTCATTATATGTTAATAGTTTAATTGATAGAGAAAATAATTTAGTTTATATTAAGGCTCAGGAAGAAGCTGAAAAGAAGAGAAAAGAAGAAGAATTAAGACAACAAGAACTTCAAAGACAAGCTCTTCTTAAAAAGCAAGAAGAGTTAATAAAGCAACAAGCCTTACAAAAAGAGCAAGAGTTGCAAAGACAAGCTCAACTAAAAAAAGAACAAGAGCTTCAAAGACAAGCTCTTCTTAAAAAACAAGAAGAATTAAAAAAACAAGCTTCTCTTAAAAAGAAACAAACTACTAATAATATTCAAAATGATGATAATGTTAGTGAATATGATAGTAGAGTTGATGAAATTAAACATGACTTACAAGTTTATTATAAATGTATTAATAAAGATGAGTATTCTGAAAATGATTATAAAACAATATGTGTTTATATAAGAGATTTTATTAAAGGCATAAAAGGATATGAAGAGGTTGAAAAGTTAAATGCTGCTTATCAACAGTTAATGATTCAAATTAACGAAATTCCTAAGAATGTTGTATCTAAGATGTCAACAAAGAAGAAAGTACAGATAATAGGTATAGCTTCTAGTGTCGTCTTAGTTATGTTTTTTATATTAATTTTTATTACTTTTATTAAACCTAGTATAGATTATAAACAAGCTCTTAATTATTTAAATGAAGAAAATTATGAGAGAGCTTATGAAAAGTTAAATAAGATAAATTATAAAGATTCTAAATCATTGGCATATGTTGCTTATGGTTTAACTTTAATTGAAAATAATCAATATGAAAGAGGATATGATTATCTTAATTCTCATGATTGCAAGTGTGTTTATTCTTATAATGCGCTAGGTGGAACTATTAATAATGGCGTCTGTAGTAAAGATGGATATGATTTTATTGAGTGGGAGTATACTTCTCATTCATTAAGTGATAACTTTGAAGTTACTATTAATCTTAGTGCTAAGTATATTGGTAAGTTTTATAATATTACTTATGACTTAGATGGTGGCGAAATGACTTCAAACATCACATCATATCAAGTTGCTAAAAATACAGTTATTGAGTCTCCTGAAAAAACTGGATATAATTTTATTGGTTGGTGGGTTGCTGAAGTAAATGTTTTAGTTCCTGAACTTGTTCTTGATGAGAATTTTTATGGTAATTTAACTTTAACAGCTTTATATCGACCTAAACAATTTACTGTTATATTAGATGCTAATGGTGGAAGTGTAAATGTAAATAGTTTTAAGGTTGATTATGGTAAAACATTTGATTTTGAAATTCCTATTTGTAAAGGATATAGATTCCTTGGTTGGTATTATGATAATCAAAAAGTTACTGAATCTAGTTTTACATATTTGACTGATGTTACATTTGTTGCTAGGTTTGAACCTTGTGAATATAGTATAACTTATGTCTTAGATGGTGGAACATGCGATGGACCTACAAAGTTTTTCGCTGATAGTGATGTTGTTATTCCAAATGCAAGTAAACCTGGTTATGATTTTAAAGGTTGGAAGTTGAATAACACTGGTGAACCACAAACATCATTTACTATTAAAAAAGGTATTTATAATAATATTACTTTAGTTGCTGTATTTACTGAAACTCGATATAAGATTACTTTTGATTCTGATGGTGGAACTTCTATAAGTGAACAAGATGTATTTTATAATACAACATTTAGTTTACCAACTCCTGAAAAGGCGGGATTTGAATTTTTAGGTTGGTATCTAGATAACGAACAGGTTATTGATGGAGTTTATACTTATACACGAAACATTAATTTAAAGGCAAAATGGAAACGACTATAAGCTTGTCATTATTTTGTCTATTAGACTATGATATAATAACAGTATGTATGGGGGCCTTTATATTCCTTTCACAAATTAAATAACCTAACCCCTTTAAAGGCTCCCATACCATAATTAAAAAAATTAAGAACTTATGTAAATAAGTTCTTTTTTATTTTTCTGAAACTATTTTCATTAATTATACTTTAAATTTTTACTTTTTAATAGAAAATGGGTGTATTTTGTCATAATTATGAAAATATAGTTAAAAATGAAATCATTTTCAGAAAATATGAAATCATTTTCAGTTTTCATTTTTCATTGACGTATGTTATAATAATAAATGTAAGGAGGACATATATTATGTTATTATTAGTTGTTTTAATTATACTTACATTGATTCTAGCTGGTTTCGCTATGGTAGATTGTTGGAAAGACTTAAATAGACCTTATACTAAAAAATATTCAAAGGCTTATAAAAAGTTATTTCGTTAAACGATTAACTATAAAAATTCAATCCGTGGGACAAGATGTCTTATAGGGTTTGTATATAGATCCAGTGCTAGTAATATAGCACTTTTTATTTACTTTATAGGAGGTGAAACTTATGAATTCAATTAGGTTAAATGCTTTATCATTTAATTACAATGATAAAAGTGTAGTAAAGAAAAGTATTAAAAAATCAAATAGAAGTTTTATAAAGAGTTTTATAAGTTTATTTGATAATCAAGAATTAGTATTATTTGATTCTTGTGTAAAAGAGCAACTTTAGTCATATTGTGATTTTTGAATGATTCATATAATTAAAGTTACTTAATTATTATGATTTTGACAAGATGTCATTAAACTAAAGTGCTGTTAAGGCACTTTTTATTTTTTTTAGTTATTTAAATATATTAAATATAGATTATAATCACTTTACTTTATTTTGTCATTTTGATTTTTAAATTAGATTGAATAATGATTTTTATTATGATAGAATAAT
>JAEEJT010000147.1 GCA_016282055.1 Bacilli bacterium | reverse complement strand
CTGCAGCAATCTTTTCAACTTCATTTATATTTTCACCAACAGTTGACATCCAATTGGTATTATATGCTTTGGTCATATACTTCATCTCATCCCCATGCATAGTTGGAGATGCTAAATATATTTTTTTGTCAAAAGATTTAATATCATCTCGTTTAATATACATAATTATCTATCCTTCTTCTTTAATTCATTTTCAATTTTAACACATAAACATAATATCTTTGTTGCTAAAGATAAATCTTTAATACTAGGATAACTTGGAGCTATTCTTATAACAGAATTATCAGGATCAATGTGATATGGAAAAGCACAACCAGCTTCTGTTAAAGTAACTCCACATTCTTTACATCTTGCTATAACTTCTTTAGCACAATTATTTACTTTTAGAGTAATAAAATAACCACCATTAGGTTTATTCCAATAAGCAATATCTTTTAATTCTTTATCTAAAATATCTAAAACAAGCTCAAATTTAGGTCTTAAAATGTCAGCATGTTTTTCCATTTGTCTTTTAATTCCATTTAAATCTTTAAAAAATCTTACATGTCTTAATTGATTAACTTTATCAAAACCAATGGTAGCTACACTCATAAACTTCTTAATATCTTTAATATTAGTATCACTTGTAGCAAGAGCAGCAACACCACTACCTGGAAAACTAATTTTAGATGTTGAAGTAAACTTATAAACTAAATCAGGATTACCATGCTTTTTACATTCATCTAGTATTTCAAGTAAAAAATCTTGTTTAACTTTATATAAATGATGAACAGAATATGCATTATCCCAATATATCCTAAAATCTTTTGCTTTTGGTTTAAGACTTGCAAATCTTTTAACAACTGCTTCAGAATATGTTGTACCATCAGGGTTAGAATACTTTGGTACACACCAAATACCTTTTACATATTCATCTTTAACTAATTCTTCAACCAAATCCATGTCAGGTCCATCACTATTCATAGGAATATTAATCATCTCAATTCCAAAAAATTCTGTAATAGCAAAATGTCTATCATAACCTGGAACTGGACATAACCATTTAACTTTTTTATCTAGTTTCATCCAAGGAGTAGATCCTAATACTCCATGTGTCATAGATTTAGATATACAATCAAACATTATATTTAGAGATGAATTACCAAATATAATAATATTTTTTGGATCAACTTCAATTATATCACCTAAAAGTCTTTTACACTCTTCAATACCACCTAAAACACCATAATTACGACAATCAATTCCATCTTCACCTCTCACATCAACACCAGCATTTAATACATCCATCATAGGCATAGATAAATCAAGTTGTTCTTGACATGGTTTACCTCTAGCCATATTTAAATCCAAGTTCATACTTTTATATTTTTCATATTCATTTAATAGAGTTTGAAGTTTATCCATAATTTTTCCTTTCACATTTTTAAAAAAACTCTATAATCTTATCACAATCAAAACCAGCATTTAAAAGTTTATTTTTAATAATATCATTATTAGTATAACTTGTAATCATAATACCATCATAATTATATTTATTTATTTCATTAATACTTACAATAGGATAATTATGTAATAATTTACCTTGTTTATTAGTATTATCATCAATAATAGCAAGAACACTTAGACCAGTGTCATCACTATCATTTAATACTCTAAGCATTAATTCGCATACTTCACCAGCACCATAAAATAAAATATTCTTATATCCTTTAATACAAATATTTTGAATAATATTTTTACATTCAATAATAGCATTATTAAAAACATCTAGACTTGATTCTAGATACTTAATATTAAGTAATCTTCTTCTTTGTTCACCTTTACTAGTTAATTTATAACTAACAGTCTTTTTAGATTGATAATCTAGCTTAATAAGTCCATTCTTACTATATTCATCAATATAACTATTAATCATAGCAACAGAAACTTTACAAACACTAGACATATCTCTTTGAGTACAAGATTCATTATTTGAAATATAATTTAAAATAATTAATTCTTTGAATACTTTTGATGTAATAAAAAACTCATTTAATATCATGTTAATCCCTCTTATTTCCTATTATATCATCAATTGTTCATAAAGTAAACAATTAAAAAATTATTTTTATAAAGCTTTAAAATTAATTATTTTTCCCGATTTTAAAGATAAAAAAAGGTTGTCAATTGACAACCATTTATTTTATCTATAAATATTCTTTTCAAAAGCTACACAATTCTTCTTGCTCTTTTTAGCTATATAAAGTTCTTCATCAGCTTTACTTATAAAATCATTTTCTATTAAGTCATGTTTATTATTCATAGTAATACCAGCACTAATAGTAATCCTATCAAAATCAGAAATATCATTTCTTTTGATATTAGCTTCATATACTAAATTCTTAATAAAAAGTCCAAAGTTTAACATCTCTTCTTTTGTCTTATTTAAAATTATAATGATAAACTCTTCTCCACCATATCTAAATAAATACTCATCATCTTTTAAATTATCATTAATTAAATGACATAATTTAGTTAATACAACATCACCTTCAGAATGGGAATAAGTATCATTAAATACTTTAAAAGCATCAATGTCAAAAAATACTGTTCCAATATTATCAACGTTATCACTTCTTATAAGTTTAGTACAATATTCTTCTAGTGCACGTCTATTTAATATATTTGTTAAATTATCAATATAAGAATACTCTAGTAATGTTTCTTGCATTCTCTCAAGTTGAATTTGCTTATAACAATGAGTAAAATTTTTGTGCCTCAAAACGATGTAACCAACTATGATATAAACTCTAACTAGTAAGTTAGAAATCACATCAAAGCCTAAATTTCCGGCAAAAACAAGCGGAATTATAAAACTAAGTACAACAGATGCAACAATTACTATACTATCAACTATATATGGTAATGGAAACAAAACAAGTAAGAACATAAAGTATGTAACAATATTAACTCCACTTTGAGTTCCCATCTTACTACTAACAATAGCTCTATCAGTTGAAATAACAATAGTAGCACTAATAATAATTAAATAATAAATAAGTAAACTAATTCTTTTAAATAAATTGTTTTTAATTAACATTGGTAATACTATCATTAATGTTGAAGTAAAAATTAATGCTATTATACAAATAATAGTACTAATATTAAAATCAATGTAATGAAAAAAAGTTGATATAACAAGCCACATAACATCAGTTAATAAAACTAAACTTGCCATAATAGGAACTAATTCATATATCTTATTTGTTATTCTTTGATTTGTTGTAAGATTAGTTAGTGTATTAGTTTTACCTAATACATTTGTCTTAAATTTTTCAAATATCTTCTGATCATTAAAATTTCTCATAATAATTTTCCTAATTATTTCAATAAAAAATCTATCAAAATTGATAGATTAATTATTAGATTCTTTTATTGCTTCTTCTTCACTAATGATTTGAGCAACTCTTGTGCTTGCTGCAGCAGCTAAAGCACCAACAATATCATCTAAGAAAGTATGACAATGATCTTTACCAGGTTTACCATCATCATTTAATTTCTTAACAATTCCAGGTTTGTTAACATCAATATCACCAAAGTTAGTTTGGCCAATAGTACCATACATTTGAGCAATAGCTAAACCAAAGATTTCATCAATACCAAACATACCCAAATCAGCTTTAATAACATC
Source organism: Bacilli bacterium (assembly GCA_016282055.1). Classification (GTDB taxonomy): domain Bacteria; phylum Bacillota_I; class Bacilli_A; order ML615J-28; family CAG-698; genus CAG-698. Next base: position 3,776 of record JAEEJT010000147.1, on the reverse strand, counting down.
TTGAATAGGACTACTTAATAATCCCTTTTCAGCAAGTTTATCAATTTCAATTCCTAATTGAACAAGATGAAAAATATCACGATAAGATAAAATCTTTTCAACAGATTCAATGCAATCACTCATTTTTAAATTAGGATTATATTTACCTTGTTGATTATAAGCAATCTCAGCAATATCTTCAATTTTAACTCCTCTTTCAAGTAATGACTTCTTATTTATTTCATACATTTCTTGTCTAGAGAAAAACACTCTTTTTTCGTTCATTATTTTATCTCCTTATTTAAAGTAATAAGACTTTTGCCTAACCCATTTAAAAAATCTTTAACAAGCATTCTTTTCTTAGATGGAAACTGTATTTCTGTTATAGCAATAACAGAATTATTTCCACAACTAACCTCAAATGAATCTTTATTAATACCAATAATAACACCAGTTTTACCATTATGTTTCTTATCAGTCTTTTTAGTATTATACACCTTAACATTAAAATTATCAAGTATACAGTAGGCTCCAGGGTTAGAGTTAAGACCTCTAATTTGATTAAATACATCAACATTTGACTTAGTAAAGTCAATATGTTCATCTTCTTTCGTTAAGTTCAAAGAGTATGTTACTAAGCTTTCATCTTGCTTAACAGGAGTTATTAGACCTTTATCAAGGTCACTAATAACCTTGTTAATACAACTTGCACCAAGCATACTAAGCTTACTAAACATAGTATCTTGATTATCACTATCAAGAATATCAATACTTTCTTGATATAGCATATCACCAGTATCCATACCTTTTTCCATGTACATAATAGTTATACCAGTTTTACTATCACCATTTATAATAGCTCTTTGTATAGGTGCTCCCCCTCTATGTTTAGGTAAAAGTGAACCATGAACATTAATACATCTTAATCTAGGATGGCATAAAACCTCTTCACCTATGATTTGTCCATATGCAGCTGTAACAATTAAATCGCATGGAGTAGCTAAAATCTTATCATATTCTTTTTTGATTTTTTCCGGTTGAAAACACTCTAAATTATTACTAACACAATACTCTTTAACAGGATTAAATACCATTTTTTTCTTCTTTAAATTATATGTATCCGGTTGTGTAACAACCAAAACAACATCATGTTCTTTTCTTATTTCATCAAGTATTGGAACAGCAAACATTGGAGTTCCCATAAATATTATCCTCATATAATCACCTTTTTAAAATACTCTAGGATATCTTTCATAACTAAATTCTATCTTATAATCTTTAAATTTAGTCTTAACATCTTCAATAATTTCAATAACTTTCTCATAACATTTATGTTTTAAAATTAGCTGAACACCACGCTTAATTTTATTATAAGTTGGTCCTAAACATAAATTATTATCATTAAATTTTAAACCATATATCTTTCTAAAATAGTTTGCAGCATAATAAATACTATTATAATCACCAGTAATAACAAGCTTATTAATCTCATAAAATGGAGCATATTTATAGTTTTCTCTATTCTTAATTTCTTCGTTATAAAAAGAAACAAAGTCACAATTAACTCCATGTCTAATAGAATAATGACTTAAATCAAAACCTTGAATAATTAAATCACTAACCTTCAAACTATTAACTATTAAACTAAAAGTATTATAGCTAGATCTATAATCACTAGTATTTAATAAGTTATCTACACTAATTAAACCAATCAAATTAAAGTCAGCATAAGTAGCAAGACTTAATGCATTATTAGTTCCAATAACAATATCAATCTGTTTAGTCTCTAACATAATAACAATTTCTTTAAATTTATCATACTCTCTCATAGTATCACTATCTATGATTAATGTAGATGCATTAGGAAATAATTGTTTAACTTTTTCTTCAACAAGTTCAAGTCCAAGACCACTCATTTCATATTTATAACCACATTTACAAACAATAGATTCACTCTTCTTGCCACAATATTTACACCTTACTTCATTCTTTTCTTTAAAGTAAGTCATTGGAATATTACACTTATCGCACTTTAAAACATCTCCACAATTAGGACAAACTAAATGATTAGAATATCCTCTTTGATTCAAAATCAATAAAGAAATATCATTATGTTCTAAAGCATTACTTAGTCTATTCTCTAAAGTTTGAGATATGCAAGTTCTATTTTGATACATAGCTTCACGCATATCAACAAGTTGTGCATGATGAATAGGCTCTTTAATATATTGTAAAATATTATATTTAGCTTGAAAATAATAGTAATAATTATCAACGGTCATAGGATCAGATTCTAGTATTAACTTAGCATTATTATAAACACTTCTATACTTTAATACTTCAATTAAGTTATATTTAGGAGTCATTTCATTAATATAATTAAAGTTAGACTCATCACAAACAATAATTAATCCTAACTCATTAATAGGTAAAAAAGCACCAACTTTTGTTGTAATAACAATATCACAATCATCATTAATAAGTCTAATGTAATTATCATAAAACTCATTATCAGTCATAGATCCACTAAAATTCAATACACTATAACCAGTAAATAATTGACTAAACTTCTTAAAATAATAATAATTATTGATTAATGTTGGTGTAACAAATAAAACTTTTTTATGTTTCATCAACATTTCACAACAAATATTATAATAAAAATCTAAAGAAAATTCATCATCATTTGTATAAAACAAAAATGGTTTTAAAGATAAATTATTATACTTTTCAAGTAAATCCTTCTTCTCACCAACAAATTCTTTATATTGTAATGGCACTCTATCAAAACTAGTTTCTTCAACGTAATATTCTTCAGTGACAGTAAGAACTTCACTCTTAACTAAACTTTGAACAAGATAATCACTACATCCAACATTCTCTCTAATATTATCAATAGTAGCAAGTTTTACATTTAATAAGTAATCAATAAGATCACGTTTTATGCCATCAAATCTATCATAAGCACTAAAACTAGCCTCATTAACACTATAAAACTTCTTTAGTTTTCTTTTACCATATGATTTAACATCATAATCAAGTTCTATAGTTTTTCTCTCTAATTCTTTTTTAATCTTAGGATTATCCTTTAATAATTCCTTAGTTAATAAAATCTTTTTCTTATCTTTAAATAAAAGTAAAACATTAGGATCAACATTAGCCTCATCAACAATCTTAATAAATCTTTCATACTTTGATTTTAAGACTGCTGGAAACATAACATCTAAACACTTTGATAGTTCTGTATGAGTTTGTTCTGACAAAAATTTAGCAATATCTATTTGTTCTTGTGATAGTTGTTTTGTATAATCTAAAATCTCAACAATGTCTTTCATTGTTCCATCATAATCAGTTTCATTAGATAATTCTATAACATAACCTAATATCTTTCTTGCTCCAAAATCAACTAATACTCTAGAACCACAACATAAAAAATCCTCATATTCAATAGGAACATGATAAGTATAAGTTTCATTTAAATCTTTAGATTTTATATCAACTACAACTTTAGCAAACATCAACAAACCTCACTTATATATAATATAATAACATAAATAAAAAAAAATAACAAGTCAAAGACTTGTTATCAAATATCCTATTTTTCTTCTTCTTCTAAATTAACAATTTCAATCTTACCTGCTATAACTTCCTCTAAAGCAATACCAATAGGTTTTTTACTATCTGGTTTTTCAATTAAAGGTTCACAAGGATTATTCTTTCTTGATAAATCCTTAGCTCTTTTAGCAGCTCCAACAACTAATCTATATTTTGATTTACTGACTTTAATTAAATCATCG
>JAEEJT010000146.1 GCA_016282055.1 Bacilli bacterium | reverse complement strand
TGGTGTAAGAGCAGTTATAGCTGGATTGATAATAAGTGTTAGTTTAGGGTTTATATATAATTCCTTAATGATTGATTTTAAAAATATGAAATTTTCTTATTTATCATTAATCATTATGATTATTGTGTTTATATTGACAAGATTTAAAAAGACTAATAAACCTATTTTTCTTATTATAGTATCAGCAGTGATAGGAATTATATTTGGTTTATTTGGTTTGATTCAGGAGAAGAAAATGTTAAAAACAAAAAAGACTTTATATTTTATATTTGCAATTATAAGTTTTCTTGGTGGAGTTACTTTTTTAGTTTTAAATATTTGTAAAGTATTTGGTGAGAATAATCCATTTAGATTAATGCCTGTTGCTTTATTATTATTAAGTGTTTGTATAATACTTCGACCATATAATTTAGATATAAAGAGATTAAATGAGGTATCTAATATCTATAGAGGTGGATTTTTTAATGAAGTCTTAAAAGATAGAAAAATGCCTAGTACACTTTTATTTAAATTGAATGATAAAAAAGAGTTATACTATGAGAGTTTTACATTTTCTAAGTTAAGTTATGATGATGCGATAATTGTAATTAATAATCTTGTAAATGAATTAAGTATTGTTTCATTTGGAAAGTTAGATGATAAGAAAAAGAAGATTCTTAAAGACGCTAATGTTGAAGAATTTTATATTGATGTTGAAGGATTAGATGGTCAACTAAATAGGAAATTTTTCATTAAAGATAGTTTATTTATAAACATGAAAAGGGGACATTAATTAAAATGGAAAATGCTGAAATTAAAAAATCAAAGGTGGTTCTTGATTTCTTCGTTACTACAATGAATGGTATGGCATATGGGTTATTTGCCACTTTAATCATTGGAACAATTTTTGGAACAATTGGAAATTTATTTGCTTATGGCATTGAAAAAAATGCTTTCTGTAAGTTTATGGCTGATATTATTGGTCATGGTGAAGTATTAGGTTTAGCCAATGTTTTACAATTATTAACTGGTGCTGGTATTGGAGTTGGTGTTGCACTTGCAATGAAATTTGATCCTTTAAAGACAATTATTCTAGCTAGTGTTGGTGAACTTGCTTCATTCTTCTCTTTATCAACAAAGTTTGTTACAGCTGGTGTTGTTGCTAATAAGTTTCAAATAGGTGATCCGTTAACTGTTTATATTGTTGTTGTATTAACAGCTTTATTCTTAAAATATGTTTTAAAGAAGAAAACTCCTGTTGATATCTTACTAGTACCATTTACTAGTATGGTTATTGGAACTACTTTATCTTTATTGCTTAGATACCCTACAATTTTTGTTACATATGGAATTCAATGGTTAGTTGGTAATGCAACATTCTATAGTCCATTTATAATGGGAATTATTATTGCTGTAATTATGGGTATGGCTCTTACTGCTCCTATTTCTTCTGCTGCAATTGCGGCTATGATATTTATCTTACCTAATAGTGATCCTAATAGTAGTATTTATATAGGTCTTTCACTTGCTAGTGGAACTAGTGTTGTTGGTTGCTGCACACAAATGTTAGGATTTGCAGTTCAATCAAGAAAAGACAATTCTGTTGGCATGGTTATATCAGTTGGTATAGGAACTTCTATGTTACAATTTAAAAACATCTTAAAGAAACCTCTTGTATGGTTACCAACAATTATTGTTAGTGCTGTACTTGGTCCAGTTTCAACATGCTTATTTAAAATTAAATGTTTAGGTAGTGCTGCTGGTATGGGAACAAGTGGTTTAGTTGGACAAATTGGAACTATTAGTTCAATGGGTAATACTTTAAATGCTTGGCTTGGAATTATTGTACTAGAAATTATCTTACCAATAGTACTTGTTTTCTTAGTTGATTTCTTCTTTAGAAAGAAAAATTGGATAAAACCAGGCGATCTTAAGATTTAATAGAGGACTTTAAGTATCCTAAAAATTGACAAAAATACTGTTTTGTGATATAATATTTATACTCTTTAAGAAAGGAGAATTATTATGCCATCTAGAACATTTTTTAATTTGCCAAAAGAAAAGAAATTAAGAATTTTGAAGGCTGGTAAAAAGGAATTTTCTCGTGTACCTTTAGAGAAAGCAATTATTGCCAATATTGCTAAAGATGCTGATATTCCAAGAGGAAGTTTCTACCAATACTTTGTTAGTTTAGAAGATCTATTTATGTATATCATTGAATATATGTATGGATTTAACAAGAATAAGTTTGAAAAGACATTATCTGAAAACAATAATGATATTTATGAGACATTAAAAAATCAATTTTCTGCTGAAATTGATAGATTGTCTAAAGATGAAAATAAGCAATTTAGAGCAAATACTTTATCTATGATATTTAAAGAGAATGAATATTCTCAAGAATTAATTGATAAGATTATTGAAAAAGGCTCTAACCTTGACTTAGATTTCTTCCCTGAAGAGTACAAGAATAACTCTAAGTTTCAAACAATGATAAATTTAATTAAAATGGTTAATGATAATTGTCTTAATGTTTATCTTGCTCAAGAATTGAGTGAAAAAGAAGTTAAACAAAATT
>JAEEJT010000145.1 GCA_016282055.1 Bacilli bacterium | reverse complement strand
CACTATTTACTGGAACTTCAGTAACTGGTACTTGAGAAACAACACTACTTACTGGTACTTCAGTAACTGGTACTTGAGAAACAAAACTACTTACTGGTACTTCAGTAACTGGTACTTGAGAAACAAAACTACTTACTGGTACTTCAGTAACTGGTACTTGAGAAACAACAGTACTTACTGGAACTTCAGTAACTGGTACTTGAGAAATAACACTACTAACTGGTACTTGACTGACTGGAACTTGAGAAACAGCATTACTAACAACTGGAGAGAAAACATTATTAACTGGAACTTGAGTTGTTGGTACTTGTGAAACCACATTACTAACTGGGACTTCAGGCACAGGCATTTTATGAAAAACTGGAGCTTCAGTAACAACATTATTTACAGGTACATTAGTCACTGGCATTTCATTAACTAAGTTTGTAGCTGAAATTTCTTCAGGAGGAGCTACTACATTTGTTGGGACTTCATTTATTATATTATTAACTGGAATAATAGCACTATCAGTAATTTGATCATTATAAGTTGTAGGATATTGTGCGACAGGAACAGCAGGAGAAGCTCCCCCTTTAAATGCTGCTGTAAAAGCAGCAGCACCAAGTAAAGCAAGTATACATGGTATTGCTATTGCAACTATTGCTCCAGTAGATAAACCACTTGATTTTGGAGATATTACAGGAGTTGCTATTGTACTATTTTCTGTTGTTGAAGGAACAGTAGTAGTAGTTGAGACAGGAGTAGTTGTAGAAGTTAGGGTAGTTGTAGAAGTTGGGGTAGTTGTAGAAGTTGGAGAAGTTGTAGTAGCATTACTTGGTAATATATAAGAAATATTATTCATTGGACTTATTGAAATTATATTATTTCCTGGGAATAAAGAATTAGAATTCATTAGATTATCTGCTTTAATTGTTGAATATAATAATTTTATTCTATCTGTAGAATTACCCATTTTAAAATTAGTGCTATTAATTTGTTGAGTTCCATTTAAATCAGGAACTGTACAATTTAAAATTATAGTATCATTATAAAAAGTATCAGGTAATTTACAAGAAGCAGTTTTATTGACTCCTGCTACTTCAACTGGAATATTAATATTATTTCCACTTTTTTCTCTATAATTTTCATCCAAAGCAACAATTGGTAAAGTACTTCTTATACTATCTTTTCTTACAGCAAGAACAGAAGAAGAATTTAATATTGGAATAGAAAAATAAACTCCACTTCCATCACTTGTAATATTTTGACATCCTATAGTAACTTGATTTTCTGGAATATTTGGATTAGTTAATGGTGATATAATATTTAATTGATAACCACTTTGATTTGCAAATCTATATAATAAATCTAATTCATATCCTTTATATATACCATTTTCAACATAACTCACAGGTCTTATATTAGGAAAAGCTATTTCAAGTGTAATATTTCCTGTTAAATTAGTATATTCTTCATTTATTTTTTTAGTTGAATTTGCTTCTTTCCATTCATTAAATAATTCATTAAGTTTTGTTTCATTATAATTATCATTAAGAAATTCATTAAATTCATTTTTTAATGTTTCATTTATAAAAGAAAATCCATATGAATTATTTGCTAAAATATCTTCATAATAAGCTACTCTATCATTATTTTTTAAATAATAATTTAATATTATTTTATCCAATAAAATTCCATCAATATGTTCTTTTAATAATAAATTAAATAATTCATTTGAATAATTACTTGTATTAAATTTTTCTTCAGATTCAGGAAATAAACTTATTAATAAATCTTCTTCACCTTCTAAACAGCCTAAATATTCACCATCAAAATCTTTTATTGAATTAGGAATCCCCCATACTGTTGAGTTAATAGAATCATCATATCTAATAACACTAACAGTAGTAGCATTAACTGGAGTTTTTATTAAATAAATTGAATCATCATTTGAAATTTCTTCTTTAATAGCATATCCAACTGAAGCATTAACTGACCCATTTTTAACAGCAGGTATAAAATCTTCTACTGTATTTGTTTCTTTTAATTCTAAATTATAATGTAAAGCATTAGCAAAACCATATAATAAATTAACAATAAGACCTTTTTGTTCATTATTTTCTTTATAAGCAAAAGGTTGTTTTTTAAAATTAACTAATATAGATAAATTTTGAGTAGGATTATTTGCAGTTTTATTTATATATTTTAGACCTTCATCAACTTCAAGCCAATTACTCATCAAAAGATAAAGTTGATTTTATTTCCCTCCTTTAAGTGTCATTCCTAATTCTCTCCTAAATTTTGTATTATTTGAAAGCATTATAAAACCTGATTCATATTCTTTTTTATCATCTTCTTCTGTTACACTTATATATGTTAAATTTTCTGTATACATTTGAATTAAATCACCAACTATTTCTTTATAGCAAACAAAATAATCAATAGAATGATTATTTAAAGCATTTTGTGCATCTTCATAAGTATCATATATAGTAAAATTATTTATATATCCATTCTTTTTTGAAATATATTCATATATTGTACCTTTGACAACCCCTGCCTTTTTTCCTAGTAAATCTCGTTGAGTTGAATATGCAGTTTTATTTTCTATTTCTGACTTATTTTTGCTTAAAGTATTTAAATATTTTGTTAAATTTACTGCAATTGAATATTTTAAAGTATTATCTTCACAAACAGAATTTTGAATATTTAAATCTTGTGAAATAATATTATGAATTAATACATAAATAATTAAAAAATAAAGAATATTCAAAGAATTCATTTTTTTTATTATATAAATAAATAATTTATTCATTAATAAAATATTAATATTATAT
>JAEEJT010000144.1 GCA_016282055.1 Bacilli bacterium | reverse complement strand
TAATAAAACAAAATTATCATTTGTAATTATTAATAGTATTATATCTTATGCTATATTTGTAATACTTGCATTATTGTTCCAAGGATCAGGTTTTATTGCTGGAGGAAGTCTTTGGGATAAAAAAATAAATGAATGGGCTGTATTATTAAGTTTTGTTTTCGCGATTACTGGCACATATCCATTTGTTCATGTATGTAGATTACTAATTAATACAGGAATTGTAAGAAAAGCATTAGTATGGTGTGGAAATAATTCTATGTATTTATTATTTATCCATGGTGTAGTACAATTATATGTATGTGTAGCTCTTAATATGGAACCATTTAGAATGTCTATAATGTCGGAAATAAATGATTTTAGAACATTCTATGTTTTAGCAATTGAAATTGTTGTTTCTGTTTTAATTATAGTTTTAATTAATTTTATTAAGAAAACTATGAAAAATAAAAATACAAAAAAATCATAAAATTTATTGACAAAAGAATTTTATTGATGTATTATGTATGCAACACTATTACAAACCGTTGAAGTGGAGAAGTAACTTTATAATTATTTTGTAGAGAACATTGGTTTGGTGAAACAATGTATTTAATTAAAAGTGAATGGACCACTGAGGGCGACTAATAATCGACGGCACACTCCGTAACCAAGGTGAAAGTGTATGATGGTACACGAACATATCAAAAATAGGTGGCATAATAAAAGAACTAATGGGCTTTTATCCTTTTTTGGATTAAAGCCCTTTTTGTTATATCACGAAAGTGAGGGATTTATATGAAAAACCAAAAAACAATATTTCGATGGTGGCATTTTTAATTATCTAAAAAATAATAAAAAAGAAAAGGAGAAATTAAAAATGAAAAACTTATTAAATAAAATTATTATTGTATTAATATTATTATCTTGCTTTATTTTAACAGCTTGTTCTGATGCAAAAGAAACTATTGGAATTATTCAGTTTGGCGAACATGATTCATTAAATGATTGTTATAACGGAATTATTCAAGGATTAAAAGAAGAATTAGGTAAGGATTTTGATAATTATAAAATCGAATTACAAAATAGTAACTTTGATGCTGCTACAAGTGCTGCTCAAGCTAATACATTTGTCAGTAAAAATGTGAAACTAATTGGCGCAATTGCGACTCCATCAGCAATGGCTGCCGCAACATCGGCCAAGGGCGCAATTCCTGTTGTATATTGTGCAGTATCTGATCCTGCTTCTGCCGGTTTAACTACAATGAACAATGTGACTGGTTCAAGTGATAAACTTGATTTTGATGGTCAACTAGCATTAATTAAGAAATTTATTCCTGATGTAAAGAAAATAGGTGTATTATATACTTTAGGTGAAGCTAATTCAATTAGTCAAATTCAAACATTAACAGAAAAAGCAACGTCGTTAGGAATTGAAATTGTTAGTCAAACAATCACAAACGCTAATGAAATACCAACTGCCACTGATACATTACTTGGTAAAGGTATCGATTGTATTACTAATTTAACTGATAATACAGTCGTTGGCGCATTAGATATCATAATTGCAAAAACTAACGCAGCAAAAATCCCAGTATTTGGAAGTGAAATTGATCAAGTTAAAAATGGATGTCTCGCTAGTGCTTCACTTGATTATGTCGCATTAGGTGCCGAAACTGGAAAACTTATGGCTAAGATTTTAAAAGGTGAACTTAAAGCAAGTAATGACAATGCAATTAGTGTTGAAAATAGTTTTAATTGTTACTCAGGAAAAGTTGCAAGTCTTTTAGGAATTACTTTACCAGATTTAACAAATGTCCAAAACATTGATGAATAATTAGAAAGGTAATTAGCTTGAAAGCTAATATTATGAAATATGGTTGCTATAAATGTATTATTAAACATCTTGCAACAAGGCTTGTGTTATGCGATTGTTGCACTGGGTGTATATATTAGCTATAAAATATTAAATTTTCCTGATTTAACTGTTGATAGTTCATTTCCTCTAGGCGGAGTTGTAAGTATATTTTTAATATCAAATGGATGTCCATATCTACTTGCAATATTCCTTGCTTTTGTGGCAGGCGGAATTGCTGGATTTATTACTGGTTTTTTACATGTTAAATTTAAAATCAATGGTTTACTTTCAGGAATTATTACAATGACTGGATTATTATCAATTAATATTGCTTTATCAAAAGGTAGAACACTTGTCCCATATAATGATAATAAAACTTTATTTAATAATAGTTTTATTGATTTATTTGGCGATAATTTAAGAATTCAAGCAATAGGTAATATTATTATTCTTTTAATAATTGTAATATTAGTTAAAGTTATATTAGATTTGTTTTTACGTACCAAAAGAGGCTTTATGTTACGAGCAATTGGTAATAATGAACAAATGGGCGTTTCACTTGGTGTAAACATTGGTATTTATAAAGTATTAGGTTTAGTTATTGCGAATGGTATGGTGGGTCTCGCTGGGGCTATATATGGTGAATATATGCGTTATTTTGATAACACATCAGGAACTGGT
>JAEEJT010000014.1 GCA_016282055.1 Bacilli bacterium | reverse complement strand
TGAATTGACTGATACACAAAAAGAAGAAATATTAGAATATTTTAGAAATAGTAAACTTGCTAAATGTAGTATTCCAAGAAAAATTTCACAATGGACTGGTGAATGGCCACGTTTAAATGGTGAAAGTTCAAAAATTAATTATAGATTGTTACAAGAAATTTCAGATGATGAGGAAAAAGAAAATAAAAAGGTGATGGCATAGCATGCAAGGATTATATTTACATATTTTTAACTTTATATATATTGTAATGCTGATTATTATATATTTTAGTAAAGACAGACTTAAAAGTTATGAAAACAATATGTTTATTAGATTATTGATAACAGCAGCTGTTGGATGCTTACTTCATGTTCTTTCAATTTTGACATTATCTAAGATGATTGATTGTGATATTTTAAATACTATTGTAACGAAAGGCTATACGATTTGTTTATTAACATTTGACTTGCTATTTGCATTGTATGTATATGCAATTTCTTTTACAAAAAGTAGTATGTTATCTAAATTTTTTCGATTGATATCTATATTTTTATCAGCTATTTGCTTACTTGCTATTTTAGTATTTCCATTACATTCATATGTAAATGGTAATACTATGTATACATATGGTATTCCAACATTAAGTTTATATATATTAGTATTTATTCTTTCAATGTTTTGGATTTATTGTTTGATTCTTAATAGAAATAGCATAAAAGATAAAAAATTTTTACCATTAATTATAATGATAATTGGTGGTGGTATTTCAATAATGATACAGCTTTCACATCCTGAAATTTTATTAGTAACCTCTTTAATTGCAATAGTTGTTTTGATAATGTATCATACTATTGAAAATCCAGATTTAAAAATGATTGCTCAATTAAACGTAGCTAAAGATCAGGCTGAAAGAGCTAATAGAGCTAAGAGTGATTTCTTAAGTAGTATGTCTCATGAAATAAGAACTCCACTTAATGCTATAGTTGGATTTAGTGAATGCATTAAACAAGAAGATACTATTGAAGACTGTTATAATGATGCTGATGATATAATTATGGCTAGTCAAAACTTACTAGAAATAGTAAATGGTATTCTTGATATATCTAAAATAGAAGCAAATAAGATGGAATTAGTTATTACTAAATATAAACCAAAATCTATATTTGAAAATATAGCTAAATTAGTTTCCACAAGAATTGGGGAAAAGCCTATTGAATTAAATGTTAATATTACTGATGATTTACCAGATACATTAGAAGGAGATGCTGGTAAATTAAAACAAGTAACAACAAACATCTTAACTAATGCTGTTAAGTATACAGAACACGGATATATTAACTTTGATGTTAAATGTATAAATATTGGTAGTGAATGTCAAATAATAATAAAAGTTGAAGATACAGGTCGTGGTATTAAACCAGAACAAATGAATAAATTATTTAAAAAGTTCGAAAGACTTGATGAAGATAAGAATACTACTACTGAAGGTACAGGATTAGGATTAGCGATAACTAAGAGTTTAGTAGAAATGATGGGTGGTACTGTAGCAGTACAATCTAGATATGGTGAAGGTTCAACATTTACTATTACTTTAAAACAGAAAATAGTACATAATCCTATTATTGATAAGATGAATGAAAATGTATCTATTACTCAAACATCATTAGAAAACTTTGAAGGTAAAAAACTATTAATAGTAGATGATAATAAATTAAACTTAAAAGTATGTAGTAAACTATTAGAACCATATAAATTAGATATAACTACTGTAGAAAGTGGTTTTGAAGCTTTAGATAAATTAGAAAATAAAGAACAGTATGATTTAATCTTTATGGATGATATGATGCCTAAAATGAGTGGTACTGAAACATTTAAAAAGATTAAAGAAGAAGTACCAAACTTTAATACACCTATGGTAGTATTAACAGCTAATGCTATTACAGGTATGAAAGAAAAGTATATGGAAAGTGGATTTAATGAATACTTAGCTAAACCAATAGAAAAAGAAGAATTAAGTAGAATACTTCTTAAATACTTAGATAATCCAAATAATAAATCTACTAAACCAAAACCAGAAGAAAAAATAGATCTAACTGGTAAAAATATATTATTAGTAGATGATAATAAAATAAATCTAAAAGTAGCTGAAAATGTATTAAAACCATTTAATCCAATTATAACTACTACAACAAGTGGTACTGAATGTATGGAAGTATTAAAACATAAGAAATTTGATTTAATACTTATGGATGATATGATGCCAGGTTTATCTGGTACACAAACATTGAAAAGATTAAGAATAGAACCTAACTTTGAAACACCAACAGTAGTATTAACAGCTAATGCTATAGAAGGTGCTAGGGAAAACTACTTAAAAGAAGGTTTTGATGATTATTTATCTAAACCAATAGATATGAAAGAACTAGAAAGAGTATTAAGAACATTTATTAAAGTAGATACTGTTGTTGATAATAATTATTTCCATACAAAGAAATATTTAGTAGATAGTGGTATAGATGTAGACTCTGGTATTAAATATTTTGGTAGTTTAAGTAATTATAATGATACACTTAAAAACTTCTTAACTGATATAACTGAAAGAGTAGTAAAATTAAATCAATATAAATTATCTGGAAATATAGATAATTATGCTATAGAGATACATGCTCTTAGAGTTGATTGTAATTATTTAGGATTTACTAAGTTAGCAGATATGGTTATTGAACATGAATTAAAATGTAAAATTAAAGATATAGATTATATTAATAATAATTTTGATCTATTGATGCAAGAAATATCTAGAATAGTAAGTGTATTAAAGAAATATTAAGAGAAACTTTTAAGTTTCTTTTTTTATTATTTATGATAAAATTATATTAGAGTAAGGTGATCATATGATAAAGAAGAATATGACATTAAGAAAAATAGGAATAGTAGCATTAACATTAGTGTTAATGGTTTTAGTAGTGTTCTTAGTATCAAGATCATTTGCATACTTTAATTATATGAAAAAAGGAGATACTTTAAACGTAATAAGTATTAAAGGAATAGATGTAGAAATAATAAATGATAGTGAAAATAATTTAAATATAAATGAAGCATATCCAATGTATGATGAAGAAGGAATGAATAATGCTCCATTTGAGTTTACTCTAACTAATAATTCAAATAAAGCATTAGATATAGTATTAAAAATAGAAAATGATATAGATAAACAAGGAGAATATCCTTTATTAAATACAAACTATATAAGATATTCATATAAAGTAGGAAATGGAGAATACAGTACTCCATCTAATTTAGGAGAAAACAATATAATACTTACAGATACAATATCAAAAAATGAAACAAAAGAAATATCAATAAAACTATGGATAGATAAAGATGCACCAAATGAAGTACAAGGACATTA
>JAEEJT010000013.1 GCA_016282055.1 Bacilli bacterium | reverse complement strand
TTACAATAACAAGAGACTACAGGCGAATTTAAAAGGCATGACTCCCGTTGAATTTGGAAATCATGCCAATCCTTATTTGTTACCTTTAGTTATTTAATTATTTTAATGCTTTGTGTGTCCACTTTATGGGACTCAGTTCAATTTCTAATGCGCTTTTATTCTATCATTTATGCTTTATTTACTATTAAATCTAATAATTTATCATTGAATTTATTTTCTTTAATCATTTCTATTTCATATTTATATGGACTAAATGATTCATCGTTATACTTAACATATGGAGTTTCTAGTATCTTTGGAATATCTTTAAATCTATCATCATTAACAAATTTCATTAAAGTATTAAATCCAATATTACCAAATCCAATGTTTTCATGTCTATCTTTATGACTAGCAAGTGTATTTTTAGAATCATTTAAATGAATTACTTTGATTTTATCAAGTCCAATAATATTATCAAATTCATTCATAACTTCATCATAATTATTTACAATATCATATCCACTATCAAATATATGACAAGTATCTAAACATACCCCAATACGACTATTATTACCACATAAATCAAGTAATGTTTTAATTTCATTAAATGTTTTACAACATTCACTACCTTTTCCTGCCATTG
Organism: Bacilli bacterium; assembly: GCA_016282055.1. Classification (GTDB taxonomy): domain Bacteria; phylum Bacillota_I; class Bacilli_A; order ML615J-28; family CAG-698; genus CAG-698. The sequence goes on along the minus strand of JAEEJT010000013.1, from coordinate 5,619 downwards.
TTTCAAGTAATATAACTGTATTATCGTCTTTAGTATATTCTAGTATTTGTAAAATACCTTCACTTATTAGTTTTAATCCAACATCAACTCCTTGATTCATATGATTTCCAGGATGTAATACCATATATTTACTATTAATAATACCAACGTTTTTAAATTCATTCGATAAGAAAGAAATAGCATAACTTCTTTTTTCGCTATCAGGATTAGCAAGATTTACTATATATGGAGCATGAACAATAACATCACTACTATCAATACCATATTTTGTTAATTCTTGATTAAATTCTATATAATGTAAGCTATTTATATCTTTTCTTTGTGTAGATTGAGGTGGACCCATATATATCATCATGCAATTAGCATTATTTGATATAGTTTCTTTTAAACTATTAAGTAACATTAAATCTCCACTATTACTAACATGACTACCTATCTTCATATCTTTTTTGTATTGCTCTCTTTCTATACATTTCATTTATACGTTCTTTTTTGGCTTTTTTAATTTCTTTATTAATTATTTCTTTTCTTTTTTTACGATATCCAGGTTTTACTTTATCTGGCATCTTATATTTTTTATGAATTGCTTCTTCTATAGCCTCATTTTTGGCTTTCTTTTGAGTGTAGTTTCTCTCACGAGTTTTTACTAGTTCGCCGTCTTTTAAACTCATATAGACGTAATTTAGGCCCTTTTTCTTTAAATTAGATAGATATTCTTCATCTTCGTAATCATAGAAACTTATAGCTTGACCAGTTTGATTTAGTCTTGCTGTACGTCCAATACGGTGTATATAATACATAATATCACTTGGTAAACTAAAGTTAACAACATGACTAACACCAACTATATCAAGACCACGACTTGCTATATCACTACATACAACGTATTGATATAATCCATCTTTAATACGTTTTAATACTTGTTTTCTTTCACGTGATTCTAGTTCACCAGTAATTTTAGCTACTTTAAAGCCATTTTGACTTAACATTGCACTTACTTCATTAACTTCTTTTATAGTATTTGCAAATATTAAACATAAATAAGGATTAATAAAGTTTAATAAACTACATAATAAACTATTCTTATCTTTATTCTTAGTTGGAATAAAGATATGATCTATTTCTTCTTTTTGAGTATTTTTACCAATTAAATCAATAACAACATTATTACTAAAGTATTTGTTTAAAAAATCAATTAAACTATTTGGAATTGTTGCCGAAAATGACATAACTTGAATATCATTAAATCTTGAGAATACTTTATCAAGATCACTAATCTCACTCATTTCAAATACCATATCAGCTTCATCAATAATAACAAGCTTACTAGTATGAATCTTAAGAATGTTTTCTTTAATTGCTAAATCATTAAGTTTTCCAATAGTCCCAATTACAATTTGGGGAGATTTTTTATTAATCTTATTTAACTCAACTTGTCTATCAGTTCCACCAACGTATAACTTGCAGTTAATTGGAGTTAAAGAAAACTTTGTAATCTTTAAAATCTGTTCATAAATTTGAGTTCCTAATTCTCTTGTTGGTACGATAATTGTTGCTTGAATCTCATCTAACTCTTCATCTAACATTTGTAGCATTGGTAAAATAAAAGCATGAGTTTTACCAGTTCCTGTTTTACTCTTACCAATAATATTTACTTTATCTAATGCTTTAGGTATAACTTCTTCTTGTATCTCAGTTGGTACTTTAAAACCAATAGAAGCTAAACCTTCGTTAATATAATCTTTAAATTTAAACTTAGAAAACATTTATTTCACTTCCCTTACAAATAGGATAACTAATATTAGTAATCTTAACATTTACTAAATCATTTTCTTTACAATTTACTTTCTTAAACTCAACTTCTAAATAATTAGATGTATGACCAAAACAAATACCATCTTCTATTTTTTCAACGAGAACTGTAACATTTTTATCTAAAAATAGATTTCGATACTTAATAGCATTCTCTTCATTTAGTTTTAATAGTTCATTAACTCTAAACTTTTTAGTTATATCATTAACTCTATTCTTAAAATTACATTTTTGACTTATAATATAAGCTTTAGTATTTTTTCTTGGTGAATATGGAAAAACATGCATTTCTCCATAATTAATAGATTTAATAAATTCATAACTTTTATTAAATAACTCATCAGTTTCCCCATCAAAACCAACCATAACATCACATGTAATATTAATTAAAGGAAAAATAGATCTAATATAATTAATCTTATCAAGATAATATTTAGTATCATATTTTCTATTCATATTTTTAAGTATCTCATCACTTCCACCTTGTAATGGAATATGTAAATGCATACAGAAATGATTTTCATATTTTTTCATAACACTTAATAATTCTTCTGTTACTTCTGTTGCTTCAATTGATGAAATACGAATTCTACCTAATCCTTTAACATTTAAAATAATATCTTCTAGTAACTTTGGAAAACTATAACTTGGTTCTAAATCTTTTCCATAAGCTCCAGTATTAATTCCTGTTAATACTATTTCTTTCATATTATTCTTAGTTAATAGATTAATTTCTTTTATAATACTATCTTTATTTCTACTTCTAAACTTTCCTCTACTTAAAGGAATTGCACAGTAACTACAAAAATTCTCACACCCATCTTGAATCTTAACAAATCCTCTAGTTTTATTATCATAATGAGTTATACATAAATCTTCGTAATCATTAATTTCATTATATGAATTATGTAAATTAACTAAAGTTTTATCGTGAGTTGTTAGTTTTTCTAAAACACAAGATAAAATCTTACTTCTATTAGATGTTCCTGTAATAATAGAAACTCCTTCTATTTTACTTACTTCATCAATGTTTAGTTGAGAAAAACAACCCATAACACAAATAATAGCATCTTTATTTCTTTTAATAGCTTGTCTAATTATTTTTCTACTTTTTTGATCAGACATACTTGTTACAGTACAAGTATTTATGATATAACAATCACATACCTCATCAAACTTTTTCTCAACGAATCCATTTTTACAAAATTCATTTATTAAAGATACACATTCATATAGGTTAACTTTACAACCTAAAGAATAATAACTAACACTATACATTTTTCACCCCAGACTGATATGAAATTAAACTCATGATAAAAAGTGGAGCTGTTTCAGTTCTAAGTATTCTTTTACCTAAACCAATACAAACAAATCCATTATCAATTAATAAATTAATTTCATTATCACTAAATCCCCCTTCAGGACCTATAACACATAAAATTTTTTTACCTTTTAAATTATTTAAATAATTATTCAAAGAATAATCATCTTTTCTACCACTATTTTCATAACAAACAAATTTATAATCATAATCTTTATAATTATTAATAAAATTATTAAACTTAATAGCATTACAAACTTTCATTAATAATCCTCTTTCACTTTGTTCGCTACATTCTTTAACAATAGTATGAATTCTATCAATATTTTCATTTAATTTATTAATCTTAACAATGCTTCTTTCCATCTCAACAGGAACATATTCACTACATCCAAGTTCAACGAGTCTACGTAATACTTCTTCTTTCTTTTCTCGTCTAACTAAAGCATGAGCAATTGTTGTAAAACAATCAAGCTCATTATTATTAATGTTACTCTCAAGAATAGATAGCATTACTATATTTGTTATACTATCAATCTTACATAGATATTCTTTTTTATCATTAGTAAGAATAATAATCTTATCACCAACACTCATTCTCATAACATCTTTAATGTGATGACAATTATTCTTATCGTCAATTATAATAGAATTTTCAGTAACATTCTTATTAATAAAATATCTTTGCATAAAATTCACCTTAATTAATTTTATCACAAATTAACCTTTTTTTAAAGATTATATTTATGTATAAATAAAAAGTCCCATAAGGACTTTTTATTACTTATCTAATTCATTTAATAAGTTTCTACTTTCTTTAACAATAAATAAATTATTATTTTTCTTAATAACATCTTCTAGTTTTAATCTAGCACTAATTAAATTATTTTCATAAATATCAATTAAAGCAAGATTATAATTTAATGAAGCTAATGATAAATTAGATACGCACATTCCTTGACTAGATAAAATATTTTTAGCTTTAGGAATATTAGTATTCGTTAAAATATAATATTTAGCTTCTAAATTAAAATAAATAAAATATAAACTTTTCTTAATATCAATTCTTTTAACTTGATTTATTAAATCTTTCATTTTTAATAAAGCACATTTCATCTTTTCATCATATCTAGTATAGTAATAATAATCACACCATACTTTAATATACATAATAGACATACCAATATTAGTATTCTTTATCTTTTCAATTTCAAATAAAATCTCTTTTGCTTTATCAAATTCACCTTTATCAATATAAGCACTAGCTATATATAAATCAAACATTATTTTATTAGATTTACTTAAATAACTTTTTTTAAGTTTAGTTATACTTTCAATATATGTATTAGTATCACATGAATAACCATAACTAATTATAATATTTCTTAAATTATTCTTTTCACTATTTAATATTAAAAAATAAGGAAAAACAAGTATTGCAATAATAATTAATGATAAATTACCATAATTATAAGCAATAGTAAAACTAATTAATGTTATTAATAAAATACTACTAACAATTAAATATATGAATCTTCTTATACTCACAATATCACCAGAATTATTATACTAAATCATTGTCTTTATTTCAATATAACTTTTGTCTTTTTTTGTCATAAAAAATAGAGATTTATTAAATCTCTATTTTGACAAATTCATATTTGGTATTCAATTCGTTCTTTCTTCTCTCATAAGCACCTATGTTTTTTTCTTTACAAAGTTTCAATAGTAACTTACCATCATTTGATTGTAAAAAATCACTATCAATAAAAACATTACTTACTAGATTACACTGTATTTTATGATCAATGTTACAAACAAAAATTCTCCATTCTTTTTCATTACTCCACTCACTTTTTTTAGTTATCAACTGTTCAAGACATTTTTTTTTATTATCAAAAGAACTCTTACCATCAACAATAATATTTTTCACAGTATCAAAATACGAATACTTTATCCTATCACCATATTTAACTTTATATAAACTAACAAAATGCCTTCTTATATCAAGTGGTAAATCAAAAACTTTATTGAAATCATATTCAATAACAAACCCATTATTATTAGCATAAAGTGCCCACATGTTATCCAAATCATTAGATTCAGAAAGTGAATATATATAAGATATAGTTCTAAAGGCTTTATTCGTATTAATTATATCTTTGTATAAATCTTCAGGAATAATATTCAATTTTTGTATCATTTCTTTAATTTGGTTAAAAAAATTATCCAAAATATTAGTAGCATTTTTGTTAGATATTCCAAAACTACAAATCATCTTCATACATAAATTTCTATTAAAACTTTTATTTTTAGAATCGTAATATTCTAATATTTTTCCAGCAACATTATAAGAAACATCATCTGGAAATAATTCTTTTATTCGATCTGTTTTATTATATAAAAATTTAAAATACGAAACTGGATTATTTTTTATAAAATTACTAACTTTTAATGAGTCATCTTCTGGTTCAAAATCTAATACG
>JAEEJT010000143.1 GCA_016282055.1 Bacilli bacterium | reverse complement strand
GTACAACCCTTGGTGTAACAAGAAGTATTAATACCTATAAATCGCAAATTTTTTGAAGAATCTTAATAATTAATTTATAAGGAGTAATAACTTTTATAACAGCAATAATACTACCAATTATAAAACCAAATAATAAACCAAATACTGCTATTACTATAGTTGCAAATAATCCCATTATTACAACGTTATATCCACCATCTTGTATAAAAGCTTTTAAAAATAATTCCCACTCAGTCATAATTATTTTTTAGAATTTAAACTACTTACTATATCTTTAGCTGTGTCTTTATCAATGATAACTGCATTAATTTTACCATTCTTTAAATCCATGCAAGCTAATATACCATTAGTGTATCCGCTAGTTGTTAAATTTTCAAATCCAGAAAAACCTAAATCTTCTTCACCAACACTAAAGAAATATCCAGTTGTACCATTTTGAGCACCAATTTTATAATTCTTATCTTTATTTTTTAAAATTTCAATAATTTCTTCATTAGTTTTACCATCAAACTCATTATTGTCTTCATTAACAACTAAAACTTGAGCTGATTTATAATAATCATTAGTAAAATTAACCATTTCTTTTCTCTCATCAGTTACACTTAATCCAGCCATACCGATATCACAAGTTTTTTGTTGAACACTTGCAACAACAGAATCAAAATTCATATCTTCAATATATAATGTCTTACCAACTTTTTGAGCTAATTTATAAGCAAGTTCCATATCAATACCAGTAAATGCATCACCTTTTTTATATTCAAAAGGTGCAAATTCAGCATTAGTTGCAACAATTAAACAATTATCCTTACTAACAGGATTATTATAAGTAAATGTTGAAGTATGATCTAAATATGAAGCAAATAATGTATCTAACTCACCGCTTGTTTTTAATTCATTAATTAATTCATTAGCACTATTTAATAATTCATTATTGTCTTTACTAATAGCGAAAGCATAAGCTTCATCATCATTTAAATTAACATCAATTACTTTTAATTTGTTTTTATTACCACAACCAGTAACAGCTAGCATTGATACAAATGCTAAAATAAATAATAAAATTTTTTTCATTTTTAAATACCATCCTTCTTAATAAAATTAATATAATAAAAAAAGAAGCTCTTTAAGCTTCTTTTTACCTCGCATAGAGAAACAAAAAAAGACCAAAACTGGTCTTTTTACAATGAGTCAAAATTATGCTCAAGAAGTATAAATACTTCTATCTTGTAAAAAGTAAACTTATAATAATTTTTTATATAAAATAAAAAAGCCTCAATTAAGGCTTTATTTTACAAAAATATGCTCAAGAAACATATATTTCTATCTTGTAAAATGCCTTAACATGCTTATATTATACAATAATACTTTAACCATGTAAAGCAAAACTTATATGTAAACGTTTTATAGATGAATTATCTCTTTTAGCCTTTTACTAATATCAACTCTAGATAGTATTATTTCTCTACCACAACCTAAGCATTTAAGCTTACAATCAACTCCATACTTTAATACTTCCCATTTAGTATTGCCACAAGGATGCGGCTTTTTAAACACTAAAGTATCTCCAACTTTATAGTCATTATTTATTTTAATCATATATAAGCTCCTAATATAGTTTATTTTCCAATTTTAGGTATCAAATTTAGTTTAAAATAGATTTAAATTTAAAATTCAAGTAACTAATAATAAAATATATAACACTAATACAAGCTAATTTTAAGCCTCGTTATTCTTAAGAATCTCCTTAGCAAGTTCTCTATACTCTTTACTACCACGAGAATTATAAGAAAACTCAATTACACTCTTACCATACATAGGTGCTTCTTGTACTTGACTAGACTTATTAATAACAGTTTGAAATGTTTTCTTAGGGAACATCTTAATAACTTTTTCTTTAATTTTATATCCAATTAAATTACGATTATCAAATTTAGTTAATAATACACCCTCAATAGTTAAATTTAATCCATCAGTTTTCTTAATCTTTTGACTCTCTCTAATCTTATGAGCCATTTGAGTTAAAGCATCATATGCAAAAAACTCACACTCAACAGGAATAATAACACTATCACTAGCATATAATGCATTATCAACAATAAGTCCTAATGATGGAGGGCAATCAAGTAATATATAATCATAATCATCTTTAACATCATTTAATGCATTATATAATCTTTTATAACATAAAGGATCAGTATACATAATCTTTTCTACGTTACATAATTTACTTGATGCAGGTAATACAATAAGATTATTAACACTTGTTGTAACTATACTTTCATTAATTGATGCTTGCAATGTTAATACATCATAACTAGTTTTATCAATTAATTCACGTTTTAATCCTAAACCAATAGATGTATTTGATTGTTCATCAAGGTCAATAATTAAAACTTTTTTATTTTCTCTGACTAATGCTGCACCAAGATTGATGGTAGTTGTTGTTTTGCCAACCCCACCCTTTTGATTAGCAATGGAAATAACTTTTCCCATACTGCCTCCTATAGTGGTCTTTTTTTAATTTCAGAATATCTTCTTGGATATCTGTTATTTGTTTTACTAGTTTTTAAAAAATCTAATAAATAATGAGTTCCCATATCTAAATCAAGATCATATTTATAATCTTTAATAAACTTTAGATTCAATAAATTTATAGCATTTTTAGCATCATTAAGTTCATTTAAAGCATTAATGCCTTTATAAAAAACAAGATGACCATTAACCTTACAAAGTCTAACAGTAATCTCAAGTAAAGAACTTAAATTAGTAACAGCTCTAGCTGTTACTATATCAAACTTTTCCTCAAGTTCAATACTTTTATCCTCACTTCTAGCATTTATAATATTAACATCAATATTTAATTTATTACATAATTCACTCAAAAACTTACATCTTTTCATAGTTGGTTCTATAATTGTTAATTTAATAGATGGATAACATATCTTAAGTACAATACCAGGAAAACCTGCTCCACTACCTACATCACAAATACTTAAACCATCAAGATTACAATACAAACCAAGACTTAAAGAATCATTAAAATGTTTAATAAAACACTCATTTCTTTCAGTTATATTTGTTAAATCATATTTTTGATTTTCTTGAGTTAAAAAATCATAATAAATATTAAATTTATCAATGTTTTTTTCAATTAAATTCATTATCTTTGTTTTCTACTTTCTAAGTAAACTAAAATCATTTCAACATCACTAGGATTAACTCCACTAATTCTACTAGCTTGTGCTAAAGTTTCAGGCCTAATTTCAATTAACTTCTCTTTAGCTTCACTTG
>JAEEJT010000012.1 GCA_016282055.1 Bacilli bacterium | reverse complement strand
GTAGGGCAAATGCATGTTCAGCTACAGCATAAGGAGAATATGCTGGAACTCTAAATACATGAATTTTACCAAAACAAGCATTTAAATCTACGTTATTAAAACCAGCACATCTTAAAAATATAGCTTTTATTCCTTGTTCATACAAGGCATCAACTACTTCTTTATTACATTCATCATTAACAAATAAACAAATAGCATCATAGTTTTTACATAAAACTACAGTATCAATACTTAATCTTGATTCAATAAACTTATATTTAACATTTGGATTACTACGTAAATTAAAACTTTTTATATCATATTCTTTAGCATCATATACTGCAATTTTCATAAATCCTCCTAAAACTTATAACTATCAATAATATTGTTATCAAAGTCTAATAATTTAATATTATTATCTTCAATAACTAAATAACTATTTTTAGTATTATTTTTTGGTAAAGAAATACTTCCTGAATTTACAAATACTTTTCCATCTTTTTCTTTTATAAATCCTGTATGGAAATGACCATAAACTAAAATATCACAACCATTATAAACATTATCAATATTATATTTATGTCCATGAGTAAAATAAAACTTTTTATTATTAATAGTAAGTTTTAAACCACTTCTAAATTTAAATAGAGATATCATTTGATCTACTTCGGCATCACAATTACCTTTAATAACATATAATTTTTTATCTTTATTTATATTATTTAAAGCCATACTTACTTCCATTGGATTATATTCCATAGGCAAATTATTTCTAGGGCCATGATAATATAAGTCACCAAGTAATATAAATTTATCAGGTTTAATATCATTATAAACATTAAGTAGTTTATTTAAATAATATAATGATCCATGAATATCAGATGCTATAAGTATTTTCATATTTTCCTCTATTTAAAATTCTTTAAATATTTTTTAATCTTATCTACTTTATCAAGTTTTTCCCAAGGAAGATCTAAATCAAGTCTTCCAAAATGACCATATGCAGCAGTTTGTCTATAGATTGGTCTACGTAAATCAAAATTATTTATAATAGCTTTTGGAGTTAATTCAAAGTTATCTCTAACTATTTGAATAATTTCACTATCAGAATAACTTGATTTATTATAAGTATTTACCATAATTGAAGTTGGTTCAGCTACACCAATAGCATAACTTAATCCAATTTCAATTTTATCACAAACACCAGCAGCAACTAAATTCTTAGCAACATAACGAGCCATATAAGCGGCACTTCTATCAACTTTAGTAGGATCTTTACCAGAGAAAGCTCCTCCACCATGACGAGCATAACCACCATATGTATCAACAATTATCTTTCTACCAGTTAAACCTGAATCTCCTTTAGGTCCACCAATAACAAATCTACCTGTTGGGTTAATATAGAATTTAGTATTTTCATCAATTAAATTATTTGGAATAACATATTCAATAACTTCTTTTTTAATAAACTCTTGTAACTCTTCTAGTGTAACTTTTTCATCATGTTGAGTAGAAACAACAACACTATCAACTCTTACAACGTTATCATTTTCATCATATTCAATAGTTACTTGACTCTTACCATCAGGTCTTAAATAGTCAACTAATCCTTGTTTTCTAACTTCACTTAATCTTTTAGCTAGTTTATGACTTAATAAAATTGGAAGTGGCATCATTTCTTCAGATTCGTTTGTTGCAAAACCAAACATTAATCCTTGATCTCCAGCACCATCACTATCAACACCTAAAGCAATATCACTTGATTGTTCATCAATTGTTGAAATAACAGCAATATTATCAGCATCAAATCCAATCTTACCACGTGTATAACCAATATCTTTAACTACTTGACGTACGATTTTTTGAATATCAACGTAAGCTTCAGTAGTAATTTCACCCATAACAAGAACAAGTCCAGTAGTAGTACAAACTTCACAAGCAACACGTGCTTTTTTATCTTTACTTAATATTTCATCAAGAATTGCATCAGCAATTTGGTCACAAACCTTATCAGGATGACCTTCTGTTACAGATTCTGATGTAAAAAATTTTCTTTTTAAATCACTCATAACAATTATCGACCTTTCTTAATTCTATTTCTAGAACTTTTAGTTTTTTCTTTGTTACAATTTTTTTCACTCTTTTTTAAATTTTTAGCTAATACTTTTCTACCACTAACTACATTCTTATCTTTTGACTTACTACTTGTCTTACCCATCTTAGGGTTTTTAGATTCTTCAATTACTAATAATCTACCTTTATATCTAATCTCATTAGATAATGATAAAACTTCACTAGCTTTTCCTTTAGGAACTTCAAAGAAAGAAAAATTATCACAAATAGTTACAGCATTAATTTCAGCATTAGATAGACTTGTATTTTTAACTAACATATCAGTAATAGTATATACTTTAATATCATCTTTTCTACCTAGAGTTATAAACATTCTAACTCCATTATTGCTGTATCTTGCTTTTCTTGATTCAATTTCTTCTTTAACTTCTTCTATTTCAGTATTACGATTATCTGCGTTAATCATAATATTTAATAATCCTTTAATCAAAATATCTTTATCAATATCTCCAAACTTTTGTAATTGTTTATCAATAATTGAAACAAATCTATTTGATTCATAATTAGCGTCATTTAAATCACTTTCAAAACTCATATCACGAGCTCTTTCAAGTAATCTATTAGTTCTAATTTTAATAATTTTATCTAAAGAAGGAACTTGAATCTTAACTATTTCTTTTTTAATAAATCTTTCAATTTCCTT
>JAEEJT010000142.1 GCA_016282055.1 Bacilli bacterium | reverse complement strand
AAATATACTATGTATTACATTCTTTATTGAATCAATAATTAAATAATAAAAACCAAATATCATTAAAACTAAACTACCACTAATTCCAGGAACAATCATAGCAGCACTAGATATAATTCCTAAAATAAACACAATAATAATTAACAAAACCCCAACAAAATTATTACTAATACTAGTATAAGCTAAAATAATACTTAAAGCCATAATAACAATTCCAATAACACAATAAATAATATCACTAATCTTTATCTTTTCATTAAAATAATCTTTAAAAGTAAGAATAGTACCAATAACTAAACCACAGAATAATAATCCAACTTCCAGTGGAAAATTATCAATCAAATAAATAATAGTATAAATAGCAATGATACAACCTAAAACAATACCAATAATTATAGGCCATAGTCTTTTAATAGTTTTAATAGGGTGATGAAAAATATCACTAATACCAATAACAATTTCATCGTAGCACTTTAAAATAACCGCCATTGTTCCACCACTAAAACCTGGTATAACATTACTAATACCAATAAAAAATCCTTTTATTAAATCAAATATTATTTTCATTTAATCCTCGATTAGTCTCTACAACAATATTATCTATATTATTCTTCTTCTGTTTTCTTAATCCAATTAAGAAAAATATTAAATAACTAATAACAAAAGTACTAATAGCTTGTCCAATGCTTACAGCAAGAGGATAAAACTTTCCAACAATTCTATATAATACTTTTAATAATGGAACTGTTCCATGATGTTGAATAAGCATCATATTAGTACCAAAGTGTAAGTTAAATAAATATACAAACAATTCAATAATTAATATTGGGATAGTATAATATAAGAAATCCTTTAGTTTTAATTCATATAAATTATTAAATATAATAACTAAACCAACGTAACTTAATATAATATGATAAATCCAACTATGAAATGATGCAACACTTATAACAGGATTATAAAGTAATACAGTTGATGGATAAATTAAAAACATAAATCCTCCCACTGTTGTTCCATATATTAATACCATTAAACTAACACGCTTTATAATTCCTTTACCATAAGTATATAATCCACTAAAGTAAATATATAAACTACAAAAATATAAAGGGACCCAACTATTTAAAGATCCATGTAATACACAAGATCTAACATAAATCTTAATAACTTCAGCTATTAAAGTTAGATAAAATGTATATTTAATAATCTTATCAACTTTATCCATTTTAAAATTTCTACTTAAAATAAGTAAAATAATTAAAACAATAAAACCAGTTAGAGAAAAGAATAAATGTCCCCAACCAAATAATCCATCAATATCAAAAAGCCCTAAAAAAAATAAATTCATCATATTCTTTCACTATCAGCTTTCATCAATTTTTCAAGTAATGCCATAACTATAACAAGTGGAATCATATAATTTACAAAATAATAACTAATATCAACAAGTCCATATAAACCACTTATAAAGAAACTATAAAAAATAATCATTTTATAATTTGTTGCATTTTTTAACAATACATAATACTTTTGACCAAAATGAAAGAAAATACTTAATAATCCAAAGCCACCCATTGTGCTTGCAGTTTGTGTTATAGTACTATGTCCCCAAACATAAGATGTATTTCCATAATTATCTCCATTAAATTGAGAAAAAATACCTTTTCCAAATATCTTATATTCTTTTAAATTTTGTAAGCACTTCTTATAAATTTCATATCTTCCATTTCCATTATGAATATCTAAACTAGTTAGAATTTCAAATATTCTTGCTGCCTCTGTTTTATGAGAAAAACAAAATATCAATACAAATAAACAAATAAAACATAGTATAGTAGATAATGATATATAAAAAGTTTTCTTATTAACAACTTCAATAATAATAAAAGGAATCATAATAATAATACCAATTATCATTGCAACAACTGCACCTCTTGAATATGTAAATACAATACACAATAATTCAAGAATAAAAGTAAGTAAATATAAAACACATAACACTCTTCTATTTTGAGTTGCAAGATATAAAGCAAAAGGCATAGTAAACAATAGCATTAAAGCAATATTATTACTAATTCCCCATCCAACATTAGAATCCTTAGAAAGAAAAGAATCTAATATATTATCTTGCACGCAATAATAAACTATTAATTGTAAACTTAAAAATAATCCTAAATATAAAAACAATCTTGCAATATTATGAAAATCAACACTAGCACTTGATGATATTGATACATATAATAATATAAATGCACCAACACAACAGAAAGAAAATATTAATTGAATAAAATAATTATCAGATTTATATCCAATACCACTTAAAATAATTGCAATTCCTAATACAATTAATCCTAATAAAAATTTACCAAACATTAATTTTGGTTTATATATAAAATAATTTAAAATAAGTCCAATAGCAACTAAAACTCCACCAATAATAACACAATATGGTATATCAATAGCATCAAATGGACGAGCAAACATAAATGGTATAAAAATAAACAATGGAATAAAATAATAAGTATTTTTAAAATTAATTAGAAATAATAAACTTATTGATCCATAACCAATTAATTCACAATATTCTATAAAATCTATTAAATTAGAATCAATAATACCTTTTCTTGATATGTATGAAAGAAACCAAGAAACAAAAGATATTATAAAAACAAATGGTATATAAAATTTACTATCAAGAAAACGTCTTATTTTCATATAAAAAACCTTTCATTACTTATTATATTATACTATAAAAATAGTAAAAAATAAACCACTATAAAGTATAAAAAAAGCAACACATAAGTGTTGCTTTAGTTTCTTTTATTTTCTTACTCCTTGAACATAAGAATATAATGTTGTTGAAGCTGAATCAGTTCCATTTGTAACATTAATTGTATAACTTACGTTAGTACCATAATTAGGTTTACTAATAATATGTCCAGTATTATCTAAAATTGTAGGATTATTAGAAGTACATGTAATTGTATAATCAGGATAATATTTTTGAACCTTGTATTGTACAGTTAACATATCAAGCATTACATTCCATAAATTATTAGCTCTTAATGTTTGAGGACAATTTTTACCAGATAAATTATTATGTTGAACAATTCTATCTAAAGTTAAGTTATATTTTACTAGTAAAGAAGCAGCTAAAACACTTGTTCTTTGCCAAGTTAAATAAATATCACTACCATTATTAACTGCCATTTCAATAGCAATAGAGTTTCTTCCACCGTAAGATGAAATAACCTTATATGTAGTATTATAATAAGTATTAATGAAATAATTTCCATTTTCGCCAATAACTGTAACAATTCCTGATGGAGTTAAATCAGCAGTTGTAGCTTGTCTACCTTTATCAGAAACTAATTTTTCATAATTAGGAATATTCTTAACTGAAAGATTTGTCTTTTGACCATCAACTACATAATATAAATCATCAGATATTGTAACAACACCTCTTACACCAGGAGTTGCAGCTTTAACACCTGTATCATAAATACCAGCTTCATTTGCACATCCATCACCTGCATGCCAAGCAATTGTATCTTCTGGAACAAATGCAACAATACCATCATTACCTACACAATAATGCCAACTAGCTGAATTATCTACATTATGTCCCCAACTTAAAGTAGCATGTGCATCAGAGCTTGTATTAGAATTTCCTGTATCATGAATAGTAACAAATTTTACATCAACAAGTTTATCTGATGGATTCCAGTATCTATTTACACTTGGATCAGCCATTCTACTTTTATCTATTACTGGTAATATTCCAAAATAGAACATATTAACTGTTGAATATAAAGAATTTTCAATAGTTGAAGTTCCATAATAGTTAATTTTCTTATACTCTACAAATGAATTATGATATTGAGTTAATAATTCAATTAATTCATTTGCAGATGGTTCTTTAACATCAGCATAGAAATATGATGAAATTGTTGTTCCTCCAATTGTAGCTGTAATTTTAGCAACACCAACACTCATTCCATATACATTACCATTTTGATCAACTGTAGCAACAGCCGTATTGTCACTAGACCAAACAATTTTACCTGTACCAATACTTGTTCCCTTAATAATAGCATTAGCACTAATAGATGTATCTTCAGATAATATATTAGATTCAAATTCTAAGTCAACATAAGTAAATGAAATAATTTCAATGGTAAATGAAGCAGATGGTTTTACAGTTCCAACTCTTGAAGTAACTGTAACTGTTAATGTACCTTCTTTTAATAGTACAAGTTGACCATTTTTAATTTTTGCAAGAGTATCATCACTTAATGTGTACTTAACTGCATCACGAGTTGTTGTAACTGGATCAAATACAACATTTAAATCCAATGAATCACCAACAAAATAATAATCTCCAACAACATAAGCATCAATATCAGTACATTCTATTTTAAGATCAATTAATTCTTTTAGTGTAGTTTCTAAATTTAAACTACCTGAGAATTTAGTATCATCAAGGGTAGTAATGCTACTACCATTATTTAAATATAAATTGTTTGTAGCATCTACTTGTTTACTATTATTTTTATTTTTAATATAGAATACACTTGGAACACTCTTAAAAATATTATAATTAACTTTAAAACTAGTTACTGCATCTTGTTCTGGTAAATTAATTCCCTTAGTAAATCCATCAAATTCATTGTAATCAATATTACAATTAACAAATCTTACAGGAACATTTGTAGTTATAGTATTATTCATTGCAGCAACTATAATAGAAGCGCCATTAACATTTTTAAATTGGTTATAAGAAATACTAAAATTAGTATCTTCACCAACAAGCCAAGAAAGTTCTAATTGACATCCATTAATATTAACAAATCTATTGTTTTCAACAACGAAATTAGCTCCAGTAACACCTCTACCTTTACCATCATAAACAAAGAATACATCATTTTCTACAGTAATGTTTTCAAATGTATTATATTTCATAATTAATCCTGAAACATTCATAAATCTAATCAAGTTGTTTTCAGCGAATACATTTGTAGTAGTAAAGTAGTTATTTGTAATTTCCATATCATAATCATATTGGTATTTACCATTTACAAAATAAATGAAACCGCCATTCTTAGTATCACTTTGTTTTGTAGTTAAACTAGATTCAACAACGTTATTTTTAAATTTAAAGTTTTTAGTTGTTGGAGCAGTAGTAGAATTATTATTAGTTGTATCACCACTATTAAAGATTTGACTTTGTCCAGCAAATTTAATACCTTGTAATGTAACATCTGTTACACCATAAGCAAGAGTTATCTTACCAGTATAAACAGCTTCGTTAGTTCTAGAACCAATATTTTTTGCATCTTTGTTAGGACCAACAATTGTTAAAGATTTATCAATAGTTACATCAGTAGTATATACACCAGCAACTAAAGTAATAGTATCACCAGCAGTAGCAGCAGCAACAGCTTCAGCTAAAGTATTATACTCAGTAGTACCAATAGTACATAATTCAGCAATTCTAAGATCTAATGTATCAACAACTGATTCATTAGATTCACTTGTACAAGTTATAGTGAATGCACCAAATTTTACAATAGTTAAAATGTTACCTTCAATAGTTGCACAATCATTAGATACAGTCCAAACTACTTTTTTATTAGAAGCATTTTGTGGTAAAACTGTAGCAGCAAGTTCACAAGTATCACCAATCTTTAAACCAGTTGGAGCAACTG
The DNA here is from genome assembly GCA_016282055.1 of Bacilli bacterium. Taxonomy (GTDB): domain Bacteria; phylum Bacillota_I; class Bacilli_A; order ML615J-28; family CAG-698; genus CAG-698. Next base: position 122 of record JAEEJT010000142.1, on the reverse strand, counting down.
CAATAGTAACACTTTGTACACTATATCCAGTAGCAATATCAAATGAATCTTGTTTAGTTTCATTTGCACTACTCTTACATGTAACAGTGAATTCACCTTCTTTAACAACAGTTAAAGTATTT
>JAEEJT010000141.1 GCA_016282055.1 Bacilli bacterium | reverse complement strand
TACGTATTATTTAAAAACTATAAGTTTATTATATGATTTTGAAAATATTAAAGATGACCCTAAAACAGATAGCGATGAAAGTAAACTTTATGATGATAAAAATAATAGTACTTATAAAATGAATCTTTATAACATTGGAGTATTTAGTGGAGAACTTATTAATCCAGTAACTTTAGGTGTTAGTGGTAAAACATTATTAGATAGTATTAAAGGTATACTTGATACTACTAAATATTTACATAATATTAATTATGCTAGACATAGAAATGATGATAAATTGAATTTTAAAGAATATATTGATACTGCTAATGTTATTTATACTTTTAATGAAGGGTTTGATGGCGATATTATTGATATTAGTAATGTTAAATATTCTCCTACAGCTGATTTAGTAAATAATGCTATTACTATTTATAAAAGTTTTAGTGGTGATGGTGATAAAATTGGTACTTATAGGTATACACGTAAAAGTTTTTTAAATGAATTATTGCGATATGGTGAACAGACTCATATTGAAAGTTTATCTGAAAGTACTGGTTTTATTGATGCTAGTCAGCGTAGTTATGATAATCTTATTCAATATTTTAGACCAGATACTACTTTAACTGTTACTGTTGCTGGATTACCACCAGTTAATGTTAATGATTATGTTGCTACTAAAACTGTTAATCCTTTATTAACTAATGAATATGTTGTTGCTTCTAGAGAGATTAAAATTAATGTTGATGATAGACCTATGATACAAACTAGTTATGGTCTTGGTGATATTGATTATAAATTAAAAGTTAAAAACAATTTAGCTAATCAAAGAAGAGAATTAATTAAAACTAAATTAGATATTAATACTCCAGTTACTTATAAAGATACTATGACTGATGATTTAATTGATAATGTTTGGGTGTGATTTTTATGATGGATATTGACCAATCGCAAAGGCGTGATATTGATAATATTCAAAATGATAAGATTTCTTTAACTATTGATAATTATAATGTTATTGATTCACCATTAAATAAAAATTTATATAATTTTATGGTTGATGGTTATAATTGGATTAAAAATGATAATAGGATTTTTAAGTATAATCTTGTTGAAAATGATAAATTGGTTTTTCATATTGATAAAATTGATGAATTGTTTGAAAAAATTATAACAAATATTAAAATAAGTTTTGAAATTGAAAATGGTAATAATAATTTTATTTTCAATGGTGTTAATCTTGTTCACGATGATATTATTAAGAGTAAAACTTTTAATGAATTTATGAATAAAAGAGAAATGGTTTTTGATTGTGGTACTTTTAATTATAGTGATTTAGATTTTATTGTTAATGGTAAGGAATTTGATATTGAATTGTTATTTAATGGTAATAAATCTAATTCTATGTTTAGTTTAAAAAATGTTTATGTGATATTTGAGTTTGTTGATAAATTAACTAATGAAAGTGATACTGTTGTTAATAGATTAGAACCACAAATTGATTTTTATCGTGATGAAAATGGTGATTTAATATTACAAATTGGTGATGGTGCAAGTGGTAAAGGTATAGATAGAGAAGATAGAAATATTGTTAATTGGTCTGATATTCAAAATAAACCATCTAATTATCCACCATCAATTCATAATCACGATAATCGATATTATACTGAAAGTGAAATAGATAATGCGTTAAACGATAAGGCAGATGTAAATAATCTTTCAGATGTAGCTACTACTGGTGATTATGATGATTTAATTGATAAACCAATTATTCCATCTAATATATCAGACCTTGTAAATGATAGTGATTTTATAGAAAAATCTAATGAAACTGGTCTTGTAAAAAATGATGGTACAATTAAGCAAAAAATTGGAGATATTACTATTGATGGTGCTTATGATAACATATATCCTAATACTTTTGCACAAGATAATCAAGGTGTTGATAGGATTTTGTTTGTAGATGCTTCTGATAATGATAATATTAGGGCTTGTGAATATCTCCCAAATTATGTAATTAAAGATAGTAATGCTCATAGTCATATTGGTTCAAGTGCTAATGCTAATCAATCTGTTATTAATAGTGCTATTGATACTGCTTTAGGTGGAAAGTCTGATGTATCACATAATCATGATGATAGATATTATACCGAAAGTGAAGTGGATACTGCTTTAAATGGCAAACAAAACACTTTGGTAAGTGGTACAAACATAAAAACGATAAATAATACCTCTCTGCTTGGAACTGGGAACATTAACATTCAAGGAGGAGGAAGCGTTACTATAGACTCTACTTGGATAACTGGCTCTACAAATCCAGCAGAAAGTCAATTAATACAATCTGCATTGGACGATAAAACAGATGTAGGACATACTCACAATGATACAGAGATTAATTCAAGTTATACGAATATAGAAATGGGTACTTTAATACTTGCTACTCTTGATGATGTGATAGAATATAACGAACCTTTTACAAGGATTAATAGGGCATTGGAGCATATGCTTGATAACTGGGAATATTATGATTAAAAAAAGGAGGATTGGATTATGGCAGCAGTAAATATACCTCAACAATATCAAACATTGAAAACAAGACTGGAAAGGGTAGTGAAAAAGATAATATCCCCTAAACTAATTAATGCAAATGATGATTTGAATGATTATCTTGAAAATGGATATTATTATTGTAATTTACCTGATAGTGATATTGCAACAATATCTAATTGCCCAGTAAGTGCTGGGTTCACTCTCTTTGTAGAACAGAACTATTGTTATGATAATGGAGTCAAGCAAATAGTAACTCAACATCAATCTTCTGCTACATATATGAGAGTTATTTATACTGACTGGAATAATAATTTTTACAGTAGTGGGTGGAAGCCATTGTGGGAAGATACTGGTTGGAAAACAGTAAGTTTTAGTAGTGGTTACTCAAATCATAGTAGTTACCATACTGTTTATAGGAGAGTAGGGAAAGTAGTGCATTTGAAAGGAGCATTTACAAATAGTAATGCTCTAACTTCAAGCAATACTGATGTGCAATGGGGTTCTATTTCCGATACATCTTGTAGACCATCAAATCAAGAATTATTCCTACAACAAGGAAGTGGAGCAAACAAGTATGTATTAGGGATTACTACTGATGGAAAATTAACTTGGGCAAGATATGGTACAAATGCAATAAACACTTCAATCAATAAGGGGGCTTGGTTTGTTTGCTATGCGACTTGGTTAGTAGATTAAAAGGAGCGATAAATTATGGTAAGATTTAAAGTCGAAGATGCAAACTATAACAAGATTTACCCAGTCGGCTCTATCTATATGAGCATTAACGAAACCAACCCATCGGAATTATTTGGTGGTGAATGGGAACAAATAGAAGATAGGTTTTTATTGGCTTGTGGAACAAAACACCCTAATGGTGAAGAAGATGGAAGCGAAGATGCAATAGTGGTTTCACACAATCATACACAAGATGCACATACTCACTCTCCAACTGGAAGTAGAAAATATGTTGCAATAGGAAATGTGAACTGGGCATATGCAAGTACAAGACAAGCAGCTTCAAGTGGGTCTACATATTTTCCTTATTCTGATAAAAATACTGATGGGATAACAGAACAAAATGTTACAACATCTGCCCAACCTTACATTTACTACAAAGGTGAAAGTGGAACTGGAAAAAATATGCCACCATATTTAGCAGTTTATGTATGGGTAAGAATACAATAAGAAGTGATATTTATGGATAATTATTTGTTTTTAATATTTTTTGGAATGATGTTATTGTTAATATTATATTTAATACAAAGGTGATATAATGAGATTTAGTAAAAGTATGCTTCAAGATGGAGCTAAAAGAATGAATAAATGGTTGAAAAAAGGTGAAGGTTTGCCTAATTGGTTAAAAATGGTAGATATGGATACCAAAAAAGAATATAAATTAACACCAAAACAATATGCTGGATTATATGAAAGTATGAATATGTTTATATTAAAAAATGGTAGGTATCCTAATTATGTTACTTTAACTAGTAATGCTAATAATCCTTTAGTGTTTGACCCACAAAGTACTAATTATACTTGTTGTCCGACTAGTTTATCAATGGCTAGTCAATTATTATATGACTACCACTCAGAACAACAATGTGCTAAAATTTTACAGACCAGTAAAAATGGGGGTACTCCTCCAGCTAATCTTATTAAGTATGCTCCTAAATTAGGTTTTAAAATTTTGCCTATTGCTAGGAAAAGTAGTGAAGTTAAAAAATATTTAAAGAAAGGTTTTCCAGTTATTTGTCATTGGCAAGTAGACCAGACAAAAAAATGTAAAGGTGATTATGTTTCAAAATTCGGACATTATGGTCTTATTTGGAATACTGACCTTACACATTATATTGTTGCTGACCCAGCTAAAGGTGTTAGTAGAAAGTATAGATTTAAATGTTTAGATAATGC
>JAEEJT010000140.1 GCA_016282055.1 Bacilli bacterium | reverse complement strand
ATAATAATATATAATAAGAAACAAATTAAAAATAAATAAACATTATTTCTAAAAGATTCTAATTCTAAATCAGTCATAAATGATGTAAAAGCCAAACATGGAATACATAATGTAAGAACTAATTTTGAAATTACTTTACTAAACTTATCATCGAATACATTAGTACATCTCAAAATGAAACCAAGTATTATAAAGAATAGTGTTTGTATTATAGCAGCGATAAAATCATAATTCGTTAATATATCCTTCATACTTCACCTACGCTCTAAATATTATACTAAAAATAGCCCTAAAAGTAAATAAAAAAACCTTTAAAAAAGGTTTATTTATACTTAGTATTTACTCTTAAGGCATTAAGTATAGCAATGATAGCAACACCAACATCACCAAATACAGCAATCCACATATTAGTAAGTCCAAATGTAGATAATATTAAAATCAAAACTTTAATACCTAAAGCAAATAATATATTTTGTCTAACAATTTTTAAGGTTTTTTTACTTATTTTTTTAGCAATCAATAATCCTTCTAGATTATCTTCCATTAATACAATATCAGATGCTTCAATTGCGGCATCACTTCCAATACCACCCATTGCAATACCAATATCACTACGCATTAAAACAGGAGCATCATTTATCCCATCACCAATAAAGCATAATACATCATCTTTACTATTATTCTTAATTAATTTTTCAACCTCAAATACTTTATTTTGAGGTAATAAAGAAGCCTTAAAATCACTAATATTAATTTCACTAGCAATCTTTTTAGCTATAGATTCATTATCTCCAGTAAGCATAATAGTTTTAGATGTATTGTTTAATGTACTAATAACATCTTTAGCATTTTTTTTAACTTCATCAGAAATCAAAATATATCCCAAATATTCTTTATTCTTACTAACATAGATAATAGTTCCTGGTTTATTAGCTTTAGTAAAGCTAATATTATTGTTCTCCATTAACTTTTCATTACCACAATAAATATCATATTCACCTTTAGCAATAATTCCTTCACCAGTAACATTAGTTAAAGCAAAGTTATTGTCTATTTCTTTTCCATATTCTTTTTTTATAGAAATAGCTATTGGATGAATAGAATTATATTCAGCAATAGTTGCAAACTTTAATATTTCTTCCTTATTGCTTTCAGGATATACTTCTGTAACTTTAAAGTTTCCTTTAGTTAAAGTTCCAGTTTTATCAAAAACAAATATGTTTGCTTTATTATATAATTCTAAATAATTAGCACCTTTAATTAATATTCCATATTTACTAGAAACACCAATTCCAGCAAAAAAAGATAATGGAATAGATATAACTAAAGCACATGGGCAACTAACAACAAGAAAACATAAACTTCTATAAATCCATACTTCCCAATTATTAGTAATAAAACTTGGAATAAAACATAATAATAAAGCAAGGATAACAACAGTTGGAGTATAAACTTTAGCAAATTTTGTTATAAACTCCTCTGCTTTAGCTTTATTACTTGATGCATTTTCAACAAGATCCAAAATCTTAGAAACAGTAGAATTATAAAATTCTGTTGTTACTTCAATTTTTATAACACTATCTAAATTAATAGTACCAGAAATTACATCATCACCAATACCTACTTCTTTAGGTAAACTCTCTCCAGTTAATGCTTTAGTATCAAGAATACTTCTTCCTTCAATAATCTTACCATCAAGAGGTATCTTCTCTCCTGGTTTAACTAAAATAACATCACCAATTTTTATGGTTTCAGGTTTAACAACATTAACACTATCATTCACTACAAGATTAGCATAAGCTGGTCTTATATCCATTAAATCAATAATAGATTTTCTTGATTTACTAACAGCATAGTTTTGAAACCATTCACCAACTTGATAGAATATTAATACAGCACATCCTTCATCAAATCCCTCAATATCATTTCCCTTTATTCCACAGTATATACCAAGACCAAATGCACCAAAAGTAGCAACACACATCAAAAACTTCTCATCAAGAAATTGTCCGTGTATTATTCCCAAAAATGCTTTTCTTATTACATCATAACCAATAATAACATAAATAGAAAAATATAAACCAAATGGTAATAACCATGATAATTTATGATTAATTAGACTATTTAAATCAAAAATCTTATCAATTATAAAAACAATAGCAAATAAAAAGAAAGCAATAAGGATTCTTATAAGCATCTTTTTTTGTTTTCGTTTCATATAATTCACCAATTACATTTCAACGTCAAAATCAGGTTCAATTTTTCTAGCTTGCTTAATAGCTTTTTTTAATACTTTATCATAATCATTATCATTAGCTTCAAGTGTCATTTGAGAAGTTAAAAAATTAATTTTAACATTAGTAACACCATCAACTTTAGATATAACTTTTTCACACTTATCAGCACAATTTGGACAATCAATGTCTATATTAAATATTTTTACCATAATAACTCCTTATAATTCATTAACGTGAGATAAACCGCATTGCATAATTGCAGAAACATGTTCATCATCAAGAGAATATATTACATCTTTACCAGCTTTTCTTGCTTTAACTAATTTAGCATTTCTTAATACTCTTAGTTGATGAGAAATAGCAGATATAGATATACCCAAAATAGATGAAATTTCACTAACACATAATTCACTTATTTCAAGGCATGATAATATACCTGTTCTTGTTGAATCACCAAATACTTTAAATAATTCAGCTAAATCATATATTGTATCTGTATCAGGTAGTTTTTCTCTAATCTCTTCTATTTTTCCCATAATTCTCTCCTCGTTTCATTTTAACATTTGAACAATTCCTCAAATGTTCAATTTATTATACCAGTTATTATAAGCAAATGCAAGTCTTTTTTAATAAAAAATAAAAAAGAATGAATATTTCTATTCATTCTAGATTAATTATTTTAATAATTTATAAACATTAACTAAACAAGATAAACCTAATAAAACAAACGCAATATATGTTCCATATGCTAAAGATAAATATTGTCTATCAATAACATCTGTTGAAATACTTGCAAGTACAACTTTACTAATTTGGGTATTTTTAACAAGGAAAACTAAAAATACAATAGCACCAGCATTTAATAATGTTGATAAGAAAACTTGTAATTTAGGTTTCTTTTGAGTAACTCCTAATGCTAAGATTACTAAACTACATACCATAAAGATAAATGGTAAAAGATTTAAAAATGAAAAATCAAAAATCTTTGTTTCAGTAGTAAAAGATACAATAAATTGAAAGTTCTTTTTTGCAGTATAACCAAATACAACATCCATTCCTTTAAACAATGTTGGATCATTGTCACTAACCTTATATTGAACCATTGGTAAAAACATCATACAGAATGCAGCAAGAGTTAATAACATTGAGCAACATAATAACAAATTAAATTTTTTTAGATTCTTTTTTGCCATATAATCATCCTTTCTTTTTAGAATATTTTTTATTAAATTCATCAAGTTTTTCTTGAATCTTAGACTTGATCAAATTCTTAATTTCATTCTTAGTTAAATCCTTATACTCATCATAAAATATAGGTTTTAGATAATGTACTTCACACTTAACTCTTCCAATAGAAAATGAATTATATACTTTATAAGTATTATATAAACAACAAGGAATAATAGCCACTTTAGTTTCTTTTATACTATGAAGTGCTCCACTATGGAATTCTTGTAAATTATTTTTATTCTTTGAATAATATCCTTCTAAGAATACACAATAATTCTTACCTTGTTTAATCTCATTATACATTTCTTTAATTTCTTTAATAGCCATTTTAGGATTATTCTTAGTTATTCTTTTAGATCCAACAAGTTCAGTAAAATACTTTTCAATAGAAATATCACTTCTCCTATT
>JAEEJT010000139.1 GCA_016282055.1 Bacilli bacterium | reverse complement strand
TGTAGTGTTTTCGGCCCAACTATATTGACTCATATACTCGCCTCTAAACATTCTAATAGCCCAAGGTTCATTATTTAAATAATCATAATAATCACAATCAAACTTATTAATATTAACTCCATAACTATTAAAATCAGAAACAAATACATCTTCTTCATTAATAGATGCTAATACTTTCTTTAAATCAGATATAAGTTTTCTTACATAATTATTATTTTTATCATCATTAAAAGAGTCTTCCCAAAGATTACATACAATCTCGTTAACACTAACTCTACTACCTCTTCTATCTACAAGAAAAGCAAATAGTTCTTTAGTTTTACTACGGTCAAACTTTAGAGGAACACCATCATAAAATACATCAAAATTACCAAAACATTGAACAGAAAGACGATTACCAGTTTGTTTTTTATCCATTGGATGTCTTAGGTCATTTAACTCTTCGATAACTTTTTCAGCAGTTACAGGTTTTAAAACATATCCAGAATATCTTAGTTTATTAGCTTCAGCCATAAAATCTAAGTAAGCTGTTGCAAAAACAATATTAATAACTGGATTTTTAGTTTTTAAACGCTTAGCAAGTTCAATACCATTAATAACAGGCATTTGAATATCTAAAAAAGCAATATCAATATCATTATCTTTAGCAAACTCCCAAGCTTCAACTGGATTATCAAAAGCAAATAATTCACAGTTTTTGCTTGCACATTTAATAGCAATCTTTAATGATTCTAATTGTAAATATTCATCATCAACAGCTAAAATTTTCATAATAAACACCTATTTTTTAGGAACAATAATTGTAATAGTTGTTCCTAAACCCTTTCTGCTATCTATAATTAAACTACCATGAACCATCTTATCAAGACGATTTTTAACATTTTCAATACCTATATGAGTTCTTCCATCTTTTTTAATTTCATTTGGATTAAATCCATTTCCATCATCAATAACTTTAACAACATAGAAATTATCAACTTCAAATGATTTAATAGTAAGTGTTCCACCTTCTAATTTAGATGATATACCACATTTAACAGCATTCTCAACTAATGGTTCTATTGTTAAAGCAGGAATAAGAAAATCCTCACATTTTATATCATATATAACATTCAATTTATTAGGAAATCTTCTTTTTTCAATATTTAAATAATTTCTAACATGTTCCATTTCTTTAGTAAATGGAATTGGTTTTGTATAAGATAATGAATCAAGATTACTTCTTAGATAACTAGAAAACTCAATAGTACAATTATAAGCTTCATTAGGATTACTTAAACATAATGCAGCAATAGATGATAAAGCATTATAAATAAAATGTGGTTTTATTTGTGATAATGCAATAACCATTTGTTGCTCCATAATTTGAGCTTTTTGTAATTGATTCATTGTTGACATTTCAATAAACAAATAAATATAGATAATGAATAGGGAAAATGAAATACTAGCAGGAATAATTGCCGTAACTTTTTGGTAAAAGAATTGACCAATTAAAGCAAGTATTAAAAGAAATGAGAATGAAGAAAACAAAAGTTTTTGTATTCTTGTTAAATACTTAGTTCCAAGAATCATTACATAAATTGCAGCACAACATAATGTTGGAGTAATAATAAATATTGAATAGAACTTAGCATAATTAATCTTTCCATCAAAATCAATATAATTATTATAATTAACAATAAGCATTATTAGATAAACAATGATCATTGTTGTAACAACAATTTCAAAAGTATGAATAATAACCTTCATTCTTCTCTTATAAGGAACATATGATATAACATATCTTAAATAGAATATAGGAATAACCTGGATTAATAATAATAAAACACAGTTAAACATATATTCAAGTACTCTATATTCATCCTTATTAAAGATGACAATTAGCATATGAAATAATGCAATAAAAAATGCAACAAGTGATAAATAAATAAATTTAGATGTTGGTTTACCAATAACTTTATTTTCAAAAGTCGTTGATAGAATTAAAATAATCATAATGACCATGGAAAAGACATCAATCATTACACTAATTTGATTACTAAAAGTATACATTATAACTCCATCATAAATAATCCATGTAAATTACAATAACACCAAATTCTTTTCAAAACTTCATTTGATGTTAAAATAAAATCACATAAACTCTCTTCACTATTTAAGTATTTTTTATGATAACCTTCACTAGTCTCAATAATAATAAAAACAATTTTATGAACGTTATTCATACTATGTTTTCCATCATCAATTTTAATATTAACAAAATTACCAAGTCTTTGTAAACTAATTACATGATTATCTTCATTACTTAAATTAATCTCTTCCATTTTTTTATTACAACATTTTAATTCAATGTCATCTGTATCTAAATTTATAACTTTATCGCATTCATTACATATAAAGAATTTCATATTATCACCTAAAATCCAAATTCATTATTATAATTATTATTAATTGTATATTTAAAATCCTTCTCAATAATAGTTTGATTTGAAACAAAAATAAGTTTCAAATTAGTACAATTTTCAAAGTAATCATTTTTAATTCTTTTCGTTGAAACTAAATAAATACCTTCAATATTATTACAATCTTTAAAGAAATCTTCTGTAATACTATATTTATCTAATATAACATAGAATAAAGTTGTTGGAATATTACTATTTGTAGTATTAAATAAATCACCTAAAGTATGAATATTTTTATTACTAATTCTAAGTTTATTAAGTAATTTTAATTCTTCTAATAAACCAGTTAAATCACCAAATACTTCATTTTTAAAAGATAATGTCGTAATGTTTGATGAATTA
>JAEEJT010000138.1 GCA_016282055.1 Bacilli bacterium | reverse complement strand
AGTATTAGAAAAAGCTATAAAATTAGGTGGAACGACCATTAAAAGTTTTGTTTCATCACATGCTGTAACTGGATTATTCCAAAATGAATTATTAGTTCATACAAAAGAAAGATGTCCTGTATGTAATGAAAAAATAGTTAAAATAAGAGTTGGAGGAAGAGGGACATATTACTGTCCAAATTGTCAGAAAGGAGAATAATGTTATGCGTTATGCAATCACAGGTTCCATTGGAACAGGCAAAACAACAATCGCAAATATCTTTAAAGAACGTGGTTATAATGTTTATGATGCTGATAAGATAGTTCATGAATTGTATGAAGATAAAAAGATTTTAAAAGAAGTTGAAAAGATATTTCCAAGTGCCTTTTGTGACGGTGTAATGAACAAAAACAAAATCGCAGATATTATTTTTAATGACAATAACAAGAAAAAAGAATTAGAAGATTTAATTCATCCTTTAGTTCGTAAAAAAATAGAAGAAATAGATAATGCTATTATCGAAGTTCCTCTTTTATTTGAAAGTAAAATGGAAGATATTTTTGATAAGACTATTTTAGTATATTGCAAAAAAGATGAACAAATAGAAAGATTAATTAAAAGAAATAATATTTCTAAAGACGATGCAATAAAACGCATCAATAGTCAAATGGATATTGAAGAAAAAAAGAAATATGCGGACTTTGTAATTATTAATGAAGGACCAAATGAGGTAATTAATAAACAAGTTGATGACATTATTAGTAAATTATAGTATAATTACGGATAAGGAGTTAAAATAATGGGAATTAGAGATTTTTTTAAGAAAGATTTTGAAACAAGTGATAATAGTATTTATCAAACTTTAAAAACACATTATTATCGTAATAGATATGATGAAGTTAAAGAAGTAATATTTGAATTAATAAAAGAAGAAAAAGGAAACCTTCAAGATGAGAATGATCAATATCAAGAAATCCTTTTTGAAACAAGTGGTTATTCATGTATTATAAAAATCACATCTACTACTCCTATTGAACATGCCATTGACTTTAAAGTAAATACTTATAATTTATTAGGATTTGGAAAAGGCAAGAAAGTAATTGAACGACTTTATACTTACCTTGATAGTCATTTACAATTTAAAGGCATAGCCTTATTTAAAGGGTGATGATTATGTTTAATAGTCATGATATTATTAAAGTTAATAAAGTTAGTTTGAGTGGTGAAGATATTTTTGTTTTATCGACAATGTATTTACCACTTATTGGTATGAATAGTTATTCTATTTATATGATGTTTAATAATTTAAATAGTGATGAATCACAAGTTAAAACAATACTTGATATTATCGGTCTTCAAAGCCCTAATTCATTTACTCAAAGTGTCGCAAAACTTGAAGGAATTGGGCTTGTAAAAAAATATTATAATGAAGAAAAAGGATATATCATTCAGTTACTTCCACCAATTAGTGGTAAAGCATTCTTAAAAAATGATATATTAAAGAAATATTTATATAATCAAATTGGTGATGTTGAAGTACATAATCTTGAAAAACGATATCGTGAAAAGAAGATTAGTGGATATACTGATATGACTTTATCTTTTGATGAAGTATTTAAACCAGTAAAGGAAAAGAATATTCCAGTTTCAATTAGTGATAATGAAGAAAGTGATAATATCAAAATCAAGAATCAAAAATTTGATTATATTGTTTTCAAATTAGCATTTGATGAAGAAAAATATAAAGATCTATTAGATGATCCAGATTTTGAAGAACAAATATTAAGAATAAGTTATCAATATCAATTAAATGAACAGGAAATGTTCGAAGCAATTAAACGAACTGAAGCTATTAATAAAGATTTAAGTTTTGAAGGGATTGCGAAAAGTGCGGGATTTATTTATCAAAATAAAGAACAAACAACTGTTCTTGGTTTTGAAGTAAAAGAACCAGTTAGTTATAATCATGAACTAAAAGAAGATCAAAAAGAATTAATTCGTTTAGCAAATTCTTTATCAGTTTCTAAAATGCTGGAATCATTATCAGGAATTAAGCCTGCTTTAGCAGAGATTAATGATTTTAATAAACTACAAACTTTAACTGGTCTACCTAATGGTGTTATTAATATGTTAATAATTTATATTAATAAAGTTAAACAAGTAGAAACAGTTAATTATACATATATAGAAAAGGTTGCTAAAAGCTGGATGAAAGCTGGTGTTAAAACAGCTGAAGATGCTGTTAAATATATGGATAGTCAAAAAGAAAAGACTACTACATCTAAAAAACGTGGCAAGCAAGTTGTAGAAGAACCTAAATGGATGAAAAATGAAAATAAAGCAAGTGAAGGATTAACTATTGAAGAACAAAAAGAAGCTGAAGAACTTGCTTCAAAATTATTAGGTAAATAATTATGGAAAAGAAAGATATTATTAATTTAATATTGAAAGATGAAGAAACCGCTAAATTTATTAAAGATAATAAAATTAATGATGATGAAATCATTAATAGTTTTGCTAAATTATCTTTGTATCAAGCAAATAAAAAAGCTTGCTTAAATTGTGATGGTAGTATTTGTAATAGCGATGCATTTGGTTTACGTTCTTATTTAGAATTAGACCAAAATGGTCGCATTAGGATTGTTTATGAAGACTGTCCGCTTGTTAAAGTGTTTGATCCAAACAATTTAGAAGTGATGGATTATACTGATCCGGATATCACAATTGAAATGAATAAAGCGAGATTAGGATTATTAAAGCGATTAAATAAATTTAGTGAAAATTATAAAAATGGTAAATTCGCAAAAGGTATTTATCTATATGGACCATATGGTGTTGGCAAAAGTCTAATTATTTTAAATTATGCTAAACAATTAGTATCAGATGGTTCGAAAGTATTATTCACGTATTACCCTGATTTAGTTAGACGAATTCAATCAATGTTTGGAACAGGTGAATTAGAATCTTTAATATTAAAATTAAAGAAAGCAGATATATTAATTATTGATGATATTGGCAGAGAAGCAAATACTCCATATATTCGTGATGAGATATTAGGACCTATTTTACAATATCGTTGTGATAATAATTTACCGATGTTTATGACATCAAATCGAGAATTTGATTTACTTGAAAAACATTTAAGTGAAACAGCATCATCGGTGGATTCAGTTAAAGCAAAAGCCATAATGGCCCGAATAAAATATCTAATGGATGAATATGAATTAGTTGATAAAGATTACCGAAATTAAAATAAGTATTGAATTTTTCAAAAATTTGATGTATAATAATTAAAAATTAAGCCCTTTATATAAAGCGATGAAGTGAATATGATTATTATAATGATATTTATAGAGAGACAGGATGGTGGAAACTGTTAATTAGTTATAGTAGTTACTCTCATGGAGTGGTTCTAATCAAACCCGTATGTCGGCGTTAACGACTAATTAAGTGCAAATAAAATATCAATAAATTGATTATATTATTTGAATTAAGGTGGTACCGCAGGT
>JAEEJT010000137.1 GCA_016282055.1 Bacilli bacterium | reverse complement strand
CAATAATAAATCCTGTAAAATTATCTAACTTTTTATCATATATTATTAAACCATTTAGATAATATAAAATAATAAAGAGTAAATTAAAAAATAAACATATATAAAATATATGCTTATTTTTCTTAAATATATATATGTAGTACGGGAGTATAATAAAATATACAATTTTATTATTAAAAGAAAGAAATAATAATAATATACTAAATGCAATTATAAATATATTATTAATAATTAATCTATACAGTGATAGAATCTTTGATTTTATTAAATATATTCTCACTTATTCCACTAACCTTTTTTATATCATCTATTGATTTAAAACTTCCTTCACTTGCTCTATAGTTAACTATATTTTTAGCTTTAGCTGAACCAATCCCTTCAAGCATTTCAAAATCCTTAATAGATGCAGTATTTATATTTAATAGTGAATCTGAAGTAACATGTTTAATATTTACAATCATTCCATCTTCTAATACTGTATCAAGGTTAACATTATACTTTTCATTTTCATAAAGAAATCCTCCACTTAGATTAACTAAATTTCTAATAGTTGCTCCAGTTGGTAGAGTGTAAATTGCTGGATATTTAACTTCTCCTCTTATTTCACAACTTATATCATACTTTGATGTTGAAATATAATTTCTATCATCACTAACACTAAATACAAAAACAGTGCATGTCATTAATAATATTAGAATAGAACTAATAACTATAATACTTATTTTCTTCTTTTTATTTTTCATTATTACTTCACCTCAATAATATATACACATAAAAACTAAAAATTGGTTTAAAAAAAGAAGGTATTAACCCTCTTTATAAAAAACTATAGGGACTAATAGAATCTATATCTTTAAATCCATTTATAATTAAATCTTTTAGTCTTGTCTTTCTATCGGTACCTAATATTTTAGATGCATTATTTAATGCTTCAATATTACCAAGCATGATTAAATATTTTTTAGCTCTAGTGATTGCTGTATAATAAAGCTTTCGAGTTAACATTATACTATATGCTTTACTAAAAGGAATAATAACTGCTTTAAACTCACTACCTTGAGATTTATGAATAGAAATTGCATAAGCAAGTTTTAATTCATCCCATTCTTCTTTAATATACTCAACACTCTTACTTTCAAACTGAACAATAATACTAACAATATTATCATTCACTTTTTTAAACTCGCTAATATAACCAATGTCACCATTCATAATTTCATCTTCGTTTCTATTAACAAGTTGAATTACTTTATCATTAATTCTAAATCTTTGGTGTAAAGTTTTTACTTCATTATTGTTATTTAATGGATTAAAGTAATCTTGAAGTTTCATATTAACATTATCAATACCATTAATACCTTTGTACATAGGTATTAATACTTGAATGTCATTTTGTAAACTCATACCTTTTTTAATAGCTTCAGTAATAACTTTAGTAATATTAGTTAATATATCTTCATCATTTAATTCAATAAAAACTCTATCAAGTTGTTTTTCAAGTATATTCTCAGGGATAATACCATTATTAATAGAATGAGCAAGTTTTATAATAGAAGAATCACTTGCTTGTCTATGTATCTCATCTAACTTTATAGTTTTAATTTCTTTTGATTTAATTAAATCAGATAAAACATTACCAGGACCAACTGAAGGTATTTGATCACTATCACCAACGATAACAATCTTTGCCTCAATTGGAAGAGATGTAAACAAACGACTTGCAAGTTCACAATCAACCATAGAAAACTCATCAATAATAACAAGTTTTTTATCCATTTGATCATTTTCATTAAATCTATATCTTTTTCCATCATAACCTAAAAACTTATGTATAGTTTGTGCTTTATGGTGACATACTTCATATAATCTTTTTCCGGCTCTTCCAGTTGGTGCTAGTAAAGCAATTTCACTATCATATATTCTATCATGATAAAACTTTTTATAAGTATCAATAATTCCTTTTACAATTGTAGTCTTACCTGTACCAGGACCACCTGTAATAATAATTAAATTTTCTTTTAAGGCTTCACTTATAGCTTTTTCTTGTAAAGGACTATATACAATAGAATTACTATTTTTAACATCATTTATAGCTTTTTCAATACGAGTAGAACTAAACTCTCTATTAATCTTTTGTTTAATACGCATTACAATATTTTGACTTAACTTAAGTTCAAAGTTATAAAGTGAATATAAGGCATATTCATCATCTTGTTTATATACATCATAACATAAAACTAAAGATTCTAGTTCATGATTAAATAACTCTAAAGTACACACTTCTTCTTTACTATTTAATAGTTTAAACACTAATTCTTGTAGTAAAGATTTTTCAAGGTAAGTATTACCGGTTTGATATTCATAGTTATTTATAACATATATTATGGCATTTTGTATTCTTAAAGGATCACTTTTACTTATTCCTTTTTCAAGTGCAATTCTATCTGCTCTTAAGAATCCAATACCCTCTACTTTACCAATTAAAAAATAAGGATTTTTTAAAGCTATCTTAACTTGACTTTCACTAAGAGTAGATATTATTTTTTTAGCCATTTGTAAACTAAATCCCATATTAACAAGATTAAATATTTGATCTTCTCTTACATTAGCTTCATTAATAACATTATATATTGTATCTTTTTGACTATCAGTAATATCAACTTTATCTAATACACTTTTATCATTTTTAATTAAATTAATACAATCCTTACCTAAAGTATCAAATACTTTAGCTGCAGTAAGTTTTCCTATACCATCAAATAATTCACTAGATAGATATGTAACAATACTCTCTTTAGAATCTTTATTAAGTTGAGTGAACTTACTAGCCTTTAATTGTAAACCATATTTAGTTTCTGTAAACTCTCCATCAAACAAAT